>DVIL01000012.1 GCA_018711305.1 Candidatus Coprenecus stercorigallinarum | reverse complement strand
TACAGAATGCCGTCAAAAACAGAGCGCAGCGAATATTTTCTGAATCTTTCTTTTGGATCCAACATGTTTTTTATAACTTGCCACTGTTTATCAGTCAGGTTGGTTGGGTATTAGTGCATGACATTAACGTCTTGATGTCAATCAATCTGCTGATTTACAATCAGTTATAAATAAATTTGAACGGCTTCGTAATATTTTTGTTCAGAAATACATGATAGAACCTTCCTTCAGAGGAGTAAATGAAGAACTGCATTTCAAAATAAATGGATATGCAGTATGGGCCTGAGAAAGATCAGACTAAAAATGGGACAGTATGTCAAAATTAGGATACATTCAGAGGTATATACAGATAATAAGGATAGTCGGAAGCCATCCGTACATCACTTTGAGCGAGCTTGTCCGGAAGGTGGAGAACGCTCTGTTCCAATATGATGATACCGGCTCTATCGGAGTGTCGGAAAGGACGATCAAAAGAGACATCAGTGATATCCGCAGCGGTTTGGGGGTAAGCATCGATTATTCCAGAAGCCGCAACGGGTATTATATACCGGAGGATGAGGACTGCATATCGGACATAGCGGCGGTGCTCGACCAGTTGGACCTGGTAACTTCGCTGAGAGCAAGGCAGGAACTGTCCTCAATAATCTACACTGAGAAGAGAAAAGCCCGCGGAACAGAATATCTGAATCCGCTGATAGGTGCGATAAAGAGGCATTCCGTAGTGGAGTTTACTTATGTCAAGTTCGATGGTTCCGAGCCTAGGCGGCGCAGAGTCATGCCATACGCGCTCAAGGAGGGACAGGGCCGCTGGTATCTGCTGGCAATTGAGACTACGCCGGGAGAGGCTGTCACTGCGCCAGGGGAGATAAAGAGCTGGGGCCTGGACCGGATCAGGGACCTGAAACTCACTGAAAGCCACTTTACCCCGAATCCGGATATTGACGTGGAGGCGGATTTTAAGGATTCTTTCGGAGTGTTCTCCAACCGGGATGTTCCGGTTGAGGAAGTCATTCTTTCCTTCTCTCCCAAGGAGGGCCGCTACTGCAGGGCATATCCTATTCATGAGTCTCAGGAAGTCCTGATAGACAATGACAAGGAGTTCCGGATCCGTCTCCGGTTGAGGATAACATTTGCCTTCAGGCGTGAGATCCTGTCGCGAATTGACGATGTTGTCGTTATTGCCCCTGCACGTCTAAGAGACGAGATCAAGGCTGTATGTAATGGGGCTTTGAGAAGAATGGATTTCTGAGGGTCATACTCTGGCACTCTGCTGCAATATCTTTGTCTTATCAATAAGGAAAAAACAATAAAATATACTTGAAATGGAACGTCTATACAGTTACAAAATGTCTCACGACAATCGTTTTGCTCCAAATCCTTTTTTTGATGTGCTCACTCTTGCCACCTGCAAGCCTCTGTTGAGGAAAAATGCAAAGGTAGGTGACTGGATTGCCGGCTGGACTTCCCGAAAGATAGCCCACAGCCCAACTCCGGTTGGAGAAGAGAAATTGATATATCTTGCACAAGTTTCTGAAAAACTCACCTTTGCGGAGTATTGGGAGAAATATCCGCAAAAACAGCCCGTATTTACAGATGATACCAAAGTGAATGAACGCTATGGTGACAACTTATACAAACCTGTAGAAGGAGGCTACGAGCAGGTAAGGAATGTCCACCACGGTGAAAATAAAATGGCAAAGGACTTGCGTGGCCAATATGTGCTTGTCTGCAGAAAGTTCTACTATTTCAGTTGCCTCAATCCGTTGGAAATACCTTCGGAGCTTCGCCCGCGAGTCCCGAAAGGCCAGCATCCTACAGGCTGTATTACAGAAGATTCCAGCACATTCGCATTCATAAGGTATGTGTCAGAGAACAGTGATAAGTGCTATGCTAAAGGAGTGTAGTCGTGAAAGTGATTTTAAGTAGAAAAGGTTTCGATTCCAGTTACGGAAGAACGGCGAGTCCTATCTTGCCGGACGGAACACTGCTCACCCTTCCGATACCCTCAAAAACAGAAACACTCAGGTTTACAGACCTGCATTATAATAGCTGGTCTTATTATGATGTCATCAAGGCGCTTAGACCAGCGTCTAAAATAAAAGAGAAATATACCTGCCACCTTGACCCTGACATACGCAAGGAAGTAATGCCGCGTACAGGGGTATGGCAGCCTGCATTCGGTCAGGAGGGGACTGCATTGAGTCACTTGCAGAATCAGGGAGTCGGAGTCGGGGATTTGTTCCTGTTTTACGGGTGGTTCCGCCGAACGGAGCTGTCGGATGGCCGGTTGAGGTATGTGCAACGTGCACCGGACTTGCATATAATTTACGGTTATTTGCAGATAGGTGATGTGATAACCCATGAAGAGGATGTGCCGGAATGGTTGGTCGGACATCCGCACAATACTGCTGAACGGTGGAAAAGAGGCCGTAATGCTATTTATGTGGCGTCAGAGCGACTTTCCATACAACCGGAACTGGCTGGAGCCGGATGCCTGACGATGTCCGAGAGGCTCGTATTGACCAAGAAAGGATACTTGCGCAGAGTATGGGATTTGCCGGACTTCATGCAGAATGTTCCTATAACGTATAATGCCGATGCATGGCAGGATGAAGGCTTTGTTTCAGCGGCAAGGGGACAGGAATTTGTGTTTGATGCAAACAACGATGTCATAGACTGGGTAAAGGATATGCTTTTGTCCGGCAGCAGGTAGAATTTCCCGACCGTTGTCATATAAAAAAGACAATGACGATGATTAGTGGAAAATGTCGCGTTTGTTTGTAAATATGAAAGATCACGTACCAATTGATATTGAGGATATGACAACCGAAGAAAGATTGATAGAAAAGTTCCATTTGGAGAACTGTGATATTACGCGGCTCTCCCCTGACTTTGACGGTCATGAGGTGTATATGGCCGTTCCGGGGGGAGGCACTGAGGAGCAGCCCCTGTACGTGGGTATTCCTATGGTGTTTCTTGTGAAAGGAGAGGAGGTTGAGGAAGTGGACAGTGATATGGCCCTGATGCTGATGGGGAAGGTCAGTGACGATGAGTAATGGTTTTGGCAAGTTGATTACAGAGAAAAATTCAAACAGTTTTTAAATAAAAAGGATTTTGTTATGACAGAAAAGATTGAGAAGTCAGTCAGGAACTTTGTTCCTCACGAAAGTGACAAGGAGTTCAAGCGCAGATTTCAGGCCGCTTCCCCCGAGGAGCGGAAGGGGTGGGGTTATGATTTCACAAAGGACGCTGAGATGGATGAAGTAGAATATGTTAGACAGGCTGATGAATGGCTGCGGGACGGTCAGCCTGTGGATTGAGTTTATTATACCAAAGTAAAATGAATAAAGCTATGGGATTAAAAGACTTGTCTAAAAAGAAAGCAGGGGGACAGGGTGAAAGTGAGTATGTGGGAGTGCGACGCAACAGGGACGGTTCGTTTACACCGCAGAGAATCACCGCTAAAGTATACGGGATTTTGTCTGAGAGAGGTTTGCGTTCCCGCATCTCCCGTGTCAAAGCTGCGTTTAAGTTGTCATCGGAACCGTTTGACGGTGCGGGCAGGATAGAATGGACTTTGGGTGGTGGCAGTGTAGGGTACGTTGAGGGGGTAGTAATATCACCGGGTGCTCCGCCTGTTATCAGTGATGTGCTGCACGACTTCATGGCTATTGGCAGCATGGAGCATGGTTATGAAGTTATGAGGCTGAAAAACTCGGTGCTGGCGGCTTATCTTTCCACTGAAAAAGCCTACCGCCTGTGCGGAGAGGCTGACGGGTATTCCTATTTTGAAGTAGACGTTAAAAACTTTGAGTAATAGTTATGGGAAGACGATAAATCTGACAATGCTTTCCGATTTTCGATGATGTTTTGCTGAAAAGTACTCCTTTAGTACACCTCGATAAAATGAAAAAGCCACTTAATCAAGCGATTAGGTGGCTTTCTGCGTACCCGGAGCCGGGGTCGAACCGGCACGGATTGCTCCACTGGTGTTTGAGACCAGCGCGTCTACCGATTCCGCCATCCGGGCTGGTGTGTGCTGGGTGAGCACCGGGCTGCAAAGATAAGAAAGATTCTTCATATGCCAAGCAGACAAGTGAATGAAATGAGGTCAGGGCATTTTCGCTATCTTTGCGCAGTGAACGGAAACCGGTCGCTATTGAGAATGGAAAAGGTCTGGTACATAGAGGATGTAGGGCGGGAGTTGCCCGGGATGTTGCCCCGGATTACTGAAGGGCCGACAGGTATTTTTGCGGTGGTGGACGCCAATGTGGCGGAAAGGTTTGCACCACGGCTGGAAGAATGCGGCGTAGTGTGGATGCCCTTCGATGCCTCCGAGGAACATAAATCGCTGGAAAGCATGCAGGCGATTATTGCCTGGCTGCTGGAGCATGAGGCGGACCGCGGTGCGCTTCTGCTCGGTATCGGCGGAGGGGTGACTACGGACATCACGGCCTTTTCGGCCTCGGTCTACAAGCGGGGAATCAGATATGCCCTGGTGCCCACGACTCTTCTTGCGCAGGTGGATGCGGCGGTAGGCGGCAAGACCGGGGTGAATTTCCACGGTTACAAGAATGTGGTCGGGACGTTCGGCACTCCGGAGGCGGTGCTGGTGGCCCCGTCGGTATTGGAAACCCTGCCGGCGAGGGAGTGGCGTTCCGGTATGGCCGAGGTGCTCAAGACTCTGATTATAGGGGACGGGGAGATGTACGGCAAGGCGGTGGAGTGGTACGCCGGACGATGTGTGGATAAAAAAGACGGTTATGAAAGCGAGGCCATAAACAGGATTGTCCGCCGCTGCATGGAGATCAAATCGGAAATTGTGGATGCGGACCGCAGGGAAAAGGGGGAAAGGATGAAGCTCAATCTGGGTCATACACTCGGTCATGCGCTGGAGTCGGTCTGTATGGCCTGCGGGGAGTCGGGAGGCGGGATGGAGGTGCTTTCCCATGGGGAGGCAGTCGCTGCTGGAATTGTCGCTGCGGCGGAAATTTCCGTTAGAAAAGGAGTTCTGGAGGAGGATACTGCGAGGACTATTGTAAATGATTTCAAATCATTGGGATACAGGGATGTTCCGGAAATTGCCGCTGCCTGTGCGAATCTCCGGGAAGGAGAAATGGCTGCAAAATTATCGGACTTTGTGCTGAATGATAAGAAACGTAAGGAAGATTTTATTAATTTTGTCCTGATTCGCGGTCTGGGCTCTGTGGAGGCAGTGGCTCTGAGCGTGAACGAATTACAGGAGATTATCTATGATATGTATTAGCATAGGGGACTACGGCCTGGATGCCTGCAGGAAGGCCTTGAGACGCTGCGAGAAATATCGCAGGCAGTTTCCGGACCTGGTGGCGGAGATACGCCTCGATCTTTGCGGGCTTGGGGAGAATGAGGTGCATGAGCTGTTCAGTGCTTCCAAGTTGCCTCTGATAGCGACTTGTATGAAGCGCAGCAGCCACCTTTGCTGTACTGCGGTGATGGCAGGGGCCGCCTATGTGGACATAAATGTTTTCTCTTTTATCAATCTCAGCAAGGAAGAGCAGGCCCTGTTGCGCGGAAGGGGCACAAAACTGATTCTTTCGTTCCACGATTATCAGATGACTCCCTCTACGACAGCGCTCGCAAAGGTGTACAGGGATGCGGTAAAGGCAGGGGCGGATATTGTGAAGATAGTTACCACAGCTGCCTGTACGGAGGATGCGCTGAGGGTTTTGGACCTGTATAAGATGCAGGCCGAGGGTAAGTTAGGACGTAAGAAGGTGCCTTTGACGGCATTTGCCATGGGCGATCCGGGACGGTTCAGCCGGCTGGAAGCGCACAGGCTTGGCGCTCCGTTCATTTATTGCGCATTGCGCCAGAAGTATATTGTAGCTCCGGGAATGTTCACCATGGATGAGGTGGAGAATTTCCACGACCGGAGCGAAGTGAGCGGCACGGTAGGTATGCCTGCTTCCAAGAGTGTTGCACAGAGGGCAATAATAGCGGCGATGCTGGCAAAGGGGGAGAGTGAGTTCCACAACTGTACCCGTTGCCGCGACATAGATTCGGCCATAGGTGTCGCAAAGCAGTTCGCTTCGGAAGCCTATATCGACAAAGGGGGGGATCTCATTATCCGTGGAGGATTCCCGCCCGACAAGAAAAAGAACGATTCTCCTTTTTCGAGCCTCGTATCCATGTCCATGCAGAGCGGCGGCCGTACTGCTTTTGTCGGTGAGTCGGGGTTGCTGTCCCGTCTGTGTATCCCGGTGGTGGCACAGTTCGGGGAGTCCGTGACCGTCACAGGTGAAGGCAGCCTGATGGACCGTCACATGTACGGCTGCAAGGAAGCAATGGAGGAACTCGGGGCGAGCTGCATACTTACAGCTGAGGAAACGCTGCCGGCAGTCGTATGCGGCCCTATCAAGGGCGGTGAGATAACAATTTCGGGGAAGAAAGGCTCACAGTTCATTACAGGTCTGCTGATGGCCCTGCCGCTGTCTAAAAAAGACAGCATACTACGTGTACGGAATGCCACGAGTGTCCCTTATATCCTGCTGACAGTGGATGTCATGAAGAAATTCGGTGTTTCTGTCGAATGGCATAGGGAGGAAGACGAACTGGTGTTCAGCATTCCCGGAAAGCAGAAGTATATCCCGACTGAGATGACTTTTGAGGGGGACTGGAGCGCCGCTGTCAACTTCATTGTAGCGGCAGCGATCTTCGGCACGCTTACTATAAAGGGGCTCAATCTGGGGACAACCCAGGCAGACAAGAAGATTCTCGAAGTGGTGAGGGGATGCGGAGCTTTGGTCGAGGAACTGCCCGATGACGGTGGCATCCGCGTATCGAGAGGCAGTCTGCGGGCTTTTGAATTTGATGCTACCGACTCTCCTGATCTGCTTCCGGCTCTCTCTGTACTGGCGGCTTTTTCAGAAGGGACATCACATTTTACCGGAGTGGCCCGTCTGCGCAACAAGGAGAGCAACAGGCCTGTAGTCATGGAGGAGGGACTGAAGGCCATGGGAGTGCCGGCGAGTGTGGATGGAGACGAAATGGATATTACAGGTATCAGTCTTTCACGCAGGATCGTTGAGGGCAAGATGCTGAAAGGAGGCAGCTTCCATACATTCTCCGATCATAGGGTGGCCATGGCCCTGAAAATAGCGTCTTTGGGCTGTGAGTCCAAGGTGACCCTCGACAGTACTGACTGTATCGACAAGTCCTTCCCAGGTTTTCTCAAGCTGTTCGAATCAATTCATCAGTAGAATTTTACCACATTTGCGATATGCACAACGCTTTCGGAGATACATTCAGGATTGCCCTCGCGGGTGAATCCCACAGTCCGCTCATGTCGGTCGAGATACAGGGAGTACCGGAGGGGATACCGCTTGCACCGGCGGACTTCACGGCTGACATCGACCGTCGCAGACCGGGCCGCAAGGGTACGACATCCCGCACCGAGAAGGATATACCGGAAATAGTACGAGGGGTAGAGGACGGAATGACAACCGGGACGACCCTTAAGCTGGTCTTCCGCAATGAAAATGTGGATCCGTCTTCTTATCGGCAGTTTTCGGATATCCCCCGCCCCGGCCATGCGGATTGGGTGCGTCGGATAAAATATGGAGCGGACAGTCTGGCCTCCGGCGGCGGAATGTTTTCCGGGCGGATGACTCTCCCGATAGTGGCAGCAGGAGTGGTTGCCAAGAAGATTATCGCTCCGGTGCATGTGGATGCTGTTTTGACGGAGATAGGAGGCAGAAAACTGTTCCGGGACAATGCCGGATGCGCCGGACCGGATCATATCTTCCCGGACTCTGCCGCAGCGGTGGAACAGCCGGATGATGCGGATGTTCTCGCCTCACCTGAGGCTCTGGATGCTTTTCTGGCGGAAGTGGCGTCTGAGGGTGATTCGGTGGGAGGAGTGGTCGAATGTGTCTGCACCGGGGTCCCCGCCGGCCTTGGAGAACCGTTCTTTTATCCGATGGAGGCGGCTCTTTCGCAGATGATTTTCTCCATACCCGGCATCCGGGGCATAGAGTTCGGGGACGGCTTCGGGGCCTCCCGTATGCGCGGCTCGCAGCACAACGACCCCATCACCGACTTCGCGGGGCATACCTCCCGCAACGGAGCCGGCGGTATCAACGGCGGCATAACCAACGGCAACCCGCTTGTCTTCCGCGTGGCAGTGAAGCCCACTTCCAGCATTGCCCGTCCCCAGACTACCATAAACCTGGCTACCAGACGGCTGGAGGAGCTCAGCATAAAGGGACGCCATGACGTATGTTTCGCCCTGCGCGTCCCTGTAGTCATTGAAAGCGCCGCCGCCATTGTCCTCTGCGACGCCATTCTTTCCCGTCAGAAGAGCTTGTAGCGGAGGATGGAGAGCTGGTCTGTGTTCTTGTCCTTGACACTGGCGTAGATGAGACCGTCCCCACCGGAAGAGATTGCGGAGCAGTCCTTCAGGCCCTCCAGGCGGTAGCTGCCCTGAAGATCCCCCTCCCAGTCGAGGACCAGGATGAGCATATCCTTTGCCTCCTCAGTGTATTTCTTGCTCCGGGTTGACATTGTAGGCACTCCGTTGACCATTTCCGTTGTAATTAAAGGCTCGGGACTTATATCGTCATCGTACCGCAGGTAGATGTAGCTGTCATCACAGCATGCAGATACGTAGACGGATCCGTAGTATTCTGCAAGAAACAGATACGAGCCGTCGTTGAGATATTTTGGTTTGATGTCGTCCGGCCCGATGACGCTCCTTACCAGACGCAGGCTGTCATCGTAGAACTCCACGAGGGGATAGGAGTTCTCTATGTAGACTACCGTGCCTTTATCGGGATTGGTAAGCAGGTGCCCCTGAAAGCAGTTCCCTGAAAAAATCTTGTCGTCTCCGTATGGAATAATGTCTCCGTCTGAGTAGAACAGCTTGGCTTCTCCGTTGGATACGCCGGTACTCTTGTCCTCGAACCAGTACGGATTGAGAGACAGTATCTGCCCCTTGTAAGTCACGGCTTTCATTGTCATGAATTTGTAGGGTATCTGCCTGATCCATTTGCTTGCCGGCATACCTTCTGCTGCCTTGTTGAGCGGGACTGTGAACAGATTGCTCTTCTGGATGTCCATCACGTACATAGTGTCGCCCACGGCGTAGGCGGACGGCATCAGCACCTCGTAAGGTCCGTTGCCGGCGTGGAGAAAGCGGGAGACGCGCTGCATCGTTCTGGTGTCATAGACCTGAAAGGCCCACTGGCTGGCTGACAGGCCGGTCCAGCCGGTCTGAGTCCGGCATACTGCATAACGGTCTCCGGTCATCCAGGCCATGTCTGCCAGTACGGTATCTGGAAAAGTGCAGACAGTATCGCCCTTTACGCTGACTGCTCCGGTTTTCACCTCGTCGGTCAGTACGGTGATACTGTTGTCTGCTTTGTTGCTGCACGAGTATAGGGCCATAGCTGCGGCCGTGATGACCGATAGGACTGTGATAATGTTTTTCATGGTGAGAAGCTGTTTAAATTTATTTATAATTAGTTGTAAATCAGTAGGTTAATTGGGATATTTTTCGTAACTTTAAGGTTGTCAAGACATTAATGTTATGCACAAATACCCAACCAACCTGACTGATAAACAGTGGCAAGTTATAAAAAATATGCTGGACCCCAAAGAAAGATTCAGAAAATATTCACTGCGCTCTGTTTTCGACGGCATCCTGTACATCGTGAAGACCGGCGTGCAGTGGAGAATGCTCCCCTCGGATTTCGCTCCGTGGCAGACAGTGTATTACTATTTCAGCAAGTGGAAGAACGAGGGCTTGCTGGAAGAGATCTTCGACACCCTCCGCGGCATTGTGCGGCGTCTTTCAGGCAGAGAGGAGAGTCCCAGCCTTGGAATCATCGATTCAAGGAGTGTCAGGGCTTCCCATCATATTGATGGTCAAAGGGGTATAGACGGAAACAAAAAGATAAAGGGCAGGAAGGAGCACATAGTGGTTGACACTCTGGGGCTGCCCATGTCAGTGAGAGTCCATCCGGCTAACGTCCATGACAGCGTAGGGGCGGAAGAGGTGTTCGAATCCATGAGATACAAATTCCCTGGGCTGAAACGGATTCTGGCGGACGGAGGTTACAGGGGCGAGACTGTCAGGAACACGGTCAAGAGACTGCTGCATTGCGACCTGGATGTCGTACTCAGGTCTGACAAACGGACGGACAGATTTGTCCCCATGCCAAAAAGATGGATTGTCGAGCGCACTTTCTCATGGCTCGAGAACTTCAGGAGACTTACCATTGACTATGAATACAGGGCCGATACGCACGAAGCCATGATGCATATCGCTGCCATAAAATTATTTTTGAATAAAATTTAAACAGATTCTAAGTTCATTTCAAATTCGTCTGCATCCATCCACGCCGGGAACTTCTCCCGGAAACGCAGAAGGCCGTCCCTCTCCAGGCAGGCACTGAGAAACCCTGCCCCATCCTCATCCACAGATACATCTGTATGGAAATTACCTGTACACCTTCCCTTATAATCCACTATCAGAGACCCCCCGGCATATCTGTTTTCAGGACTTTCCCCCACCCTGTTGCAGAAAATGAACCAGGACTGGTTCTCCACGGCGCGTGCATAGGCAAGGATCGAGGCCGCTGCCGCCCTTGAAGAAGGCCATGAAGCCACATTCAGCATCACCTCATAATCATTGTCCGGAGTACGGCGGCTCCAAACGGGGAAGCGCAGGTCGTAACAGACATTCAGTCCTATCCGCCATCCGAGATATTCCACTACCCTACGCCTGCATCCGGAAGCAAACACCTCGTTTTCACCGCTCATTCTGAAAAGATGCCGTTTGTCATACCACTCGGTCCGTCCGTCAGGACGCACAAAATAGAAACGGTTATACACCATTCCACCGTCCAGGACAGGTACAGATCCGGCCAAAGCCGTCCCGAATCCGGAAGCCGTCCGCCTCATCCAGTCCAGAGACGGCCCGTCCACAGGCTCTGCCAAAGCGGTATTGGAAGTAAAACCTGTAGAAAAGAACTCCGGAAGAACAATTATGTCAGGATATTCCGCCCATGCCGGACACTGCCCCGTATAACGGCGAATCATCTCCCCTATTCTGGCAAAATTCTCTTCGGGAGCCTCCCACGCCACACCACACTGGCATACAGCAATACTCAGGACATCCTTAACCATCATGCCTTTCTGAAAATACGGTCAACTATCAGAGCAATGGCTCCGTCACCAGTCACGTTGCAGGCTGTGCCGAAACTGTCCATCGCTATGTAAAGCGCAATCATAAGACCCTGCATATCTTCATCAAATCCAAGGATGGAACCTATGATACCTATCGAAGCCATAATGGCTCCTCCAGGTACACCGGGAGCAGCGACCATGGCAATGCCGAGCATGAAGATAAACTCGGTATAAAGGCCTATTCCGGAAGGCATCCCGGTCATGAACGAAATGGCAAAGGCGCAGGCTACAATCTTAAGTGTACTACCCGAAAGATGGATTGTACCGCAAAGCGGGATTACAAAGTCCGCCACCTCTGCCCTTACCCCGTTCTTCTTGGCCTGGGCAAGAGTAACGGGGATAGTAGCTGCCGAAGACTGCGTCCCGAGTGCTGTCATATAGGCAGGCAACATGTTTTTCAAACATTTGAGGGGATTTTTCCCCGCAACCCCTCCGGCTATGCAGAACTGGAGCAGAAGGAGGACCACATGCAAAATGAATATCACTATAATCACCTTGAGGAAAAGCCCGATAATCATCATCACTGTACCCTCTACGCCCATCTTGAGGAAGATACCGAAAATATACAGGGGCAGCAGAGGTATGATGACCTTACGGATTACGAGCATGATCACTTCCCTGAACTCATTGAGCACCGTCCTGAAGGCATTGCCCTTGACAGATGCAAGTGCCAGACCGAGGACAAATGACAGAATAAGGGCCGACATTACTCCAAAAAGCGGAGGCATGTCTATGACAAAATACGGTTCGAGCCCTTCCGCCGCCGTAAGAGCCTCACTGGAAGCGAAAGATCCCTTCTCGAGGATTAAAGGATAAGCGAAATTACATACCCCATACGAGAAATACCCGGCCAGTACTGTCGAGCCATAAGCCAGGAGAGTTGTCACTCCAAGCATCTTGCCGGCCCCCTTGCCAAGCTCCGCTATACCGGGCGCCACAAGACCGAGAATAAGGAGGGGTATGATAAAATTAAGAAAATTACCGAAAAGTGAATTGAATGTCACGAACACACGTGCAAGTGCCTCCGGGAAGAAATACGAGCAGCCGATACCGAGCAGAATCGCTATCACGATCTTCAGCAGAAGCGACATCTTGATACGTTTCATATAATTTAATAGGTGAGTTAGGAATTTTGGCCGAAGATACTAATATTTTCTTATTTTTGTAGGAGTGTAAACAAAATGTGTACTATGCAATACCGCAAAATCGTAATCATTCCTACCTACAACGAAAAGGAAAACATCGAAAAAATGATACGCAAGGTCCGTTCACTCGAAGGAGACTTCCACATACTTGTGGTCGATGACGGCTCCCCGGACGGTACCGGCGGCATCGTGAAAGGCCTGCAGACCGAATTCCAGGAATCCTTATTCATTCTCGAGCGCTCCGGCAAACAGGGACTCGGCACAGCCTACAAGGCCGGATTCAGATGGTGTCTCGAACACGGCTACGACTAT
>DVIL01000011.1 GCA_018711305.1 Candidatus Coprenecus stercorigallinarum | reverse complement strand
CAGCGAAGAGTCTTTCCCAAGACTACACCCGCCGTAAACCTTTCCAGCACTCCTTCCGAAGGAGTCGCGTTTTCCCATCTTTTCCCCACTCCTTCCGAAGGAGTATGGGACGCTCAACCTCGCTACGACCCGGAGATCCATTTCTTGTGACAAGGGGTATTTTTGCAGATAGTCATATTTACATTCCAAAGAGCAGGTACGAACGATGAAATTTTGCCACAATGGTACCGAATCACGTGGTCGCCCCTCTATCCGCTAATAAAATGTTTAAGATAGATAGCTCGGTCCGAAATACTCTCAAATTCTCTATCTGAAAATTTGACCAGCTGCTGATTATCTCTGTATCGATATTGAAACAGCTCTCAGGGTAGCCACTCCCATCTCGTCTCAGTCTCGTCTCAGTTTCATCTCAATCACATCTCAGTCACATCTCAATCACATCTCAATCACATCTCAATCACATCTCAGTCACATCTCAGTCACATCTCAGTCACATCTCAGTCCCACGTTGCCTTTCATCTCATTCCCACGTTGCTTTTTAGTTACAACCTATACCATTGGCTATCAAGTACTTGTCAATGCAGCAGATTTCAATGTGAGCCCTTTTTCGATGAAAATACCGCATTTCTCACTCATGTAGAATTTCAGTACTCCTACAACATCTTGATTTCCAACAAACTTCGTTATAACTAAAAAGCAACGTGGAGCAAAACCTTCCTTAACCTTCCTTAATATCCTTACCTTACTTATGACGGTGATGGTATCACAGTTTCTTTAAACCCAAATCGGTCATCAGCATATTGCACTTTCATGGCTTTACCCGTAAAACTGAGGTCCTTCCAGCAGGCCGTACTGAATGCGGGCGCAGAGGTCAACAACGCACTGGTGCTGATAGAGACAGCCCAGGGCAAGACCGGTTCGCGCAACCGGCAGATTTCCGCCCTCGAGAAAGCCGTGCAGGACACCGAGCTGATGATGAGGTACAGCTCCACCACCTACCTCGAAGTCCTCACCGCCCAGCAGACCCTTCTGTCAGCCCGCCTGACAGCCGTCGCCGACCGCTTCTCCATCCTCCAGGGCATGGTCAGCCTGTACCACGCCCTCGGCGGCGGCACGGAAGAGAAGCCGGAGAAGTGACCGGAGTAGTTACCGGTGATGTGGCCGGCGATGTGGCCGACGAGGAAGTAGCTGAAGAAGTAATCAGCTGAGGAACAGACAGCTGAGTAAGAACCGGAATAGGCAGGTCGCAGATAGCCGGTGGGAAATATCCGGTGGAGAAATATCCGCCCCACCGCTTGTACTGGAACCGTTTCCCCAACTATATATATTATTTACCCACCCCGGCAGGACAGACTGAATTGCCCTGCCGGGGTTTCTTTTGAAAAAAATTCCGCAACGGCACCGAATCTCGGGAATTGCTGCCGTTGCGGAATATGGTGGGATCGATAACTATTCGCAATCTCAGTCCTTCGTGGCGTTCTCCAGCTTCTTCATAATAGAGAAGATGAAGACGGCGGAAATGACGCAGAGGGCGATGAGGATGCTCCAGAGTACCCAGAGAGGGAGACCGCCCCAAAGCATGCCGATGATGGAAACCATGTAGTTGCCGATGGCGGTGGCCACGAACCAGAGGCCCATCATCATACCCTTGTACTTGGGAGGAGCTACCTTCGAGACGAAGGAGATACCCATCGGGGAGAGGAACAGCTCAGCGAACGTCAGCACGAGATATGTGGATATCAGCACATTCGGTGTGACACGCTGGAATGTCGCACCTTCCTTGAGGGCATCGGGGGTAGGCAGGCCGAGCGAGCCGAACACCATGATCAGGAAGCCGAGGGCGGCGATGAACATTCCGATTCCGATCTTGCGGGGAGCGGAAGGTTCCTTGCCCTTGGCCGCCAGAGCTCCGAAGACGGCCATGGACACGGGAGTCAGGGCCACTACGAAGAACGGGTTGAACTGCTGGAATATCTGCGGCAGCAGGGTGACGGGCTTGTCACCAAGGGAGCGGTAGCTGAAAACCAGGGCCACGATGGATGCGACTGTAACCAGGCCGGCTATCAGCTTGCTGCGTTTCTTCTCGGACTGGAATATGGCGAAGATGGCATACACGGCAATGATTATGAACACGAGGTTCAGTACATTGGCAAGTATCCTCGACAGGCCGGTCATCTCGGTAGCCGTATAGTCACGGGCAAAGAAGGTAAGGGTCAGACCGTTCTGCTGGAAAGCCATCCAGAAGAAGATAACGACTGCGAACACGAGGAGCAGGGCGGTGATACGGGATCTTGTCTGCTCTTTGGTAAGCTCCACAACGGGCTGGGTGCTCTTGGCCTCCAGTTCGCGCTGGGTAACGTCCGCATGCTTGAAACTCTTGCGGAAACCGAAATAAATCAGAATCGAGAGAATCAGCGATACGCAGGCCACCGCGAAGCCCCAGTGATAGGCTCCGGAGAGTGTGTCGATATAGTGGCGCGAGAACTCTGTCAGGTCTCCGGTAGCCCCCTGGGCTGCAGCCAGGGTCTGGAAACGGCTGAGTGCATCGGGAGCCATGGAGGAGGCTCCTGCCAGATACTGGTTGGCCAGAGCGGGTATCTCACCGTTGTAGACCAGTCCCGCGCGGCCGAGACAGAACTCAGTGATCTTTGTAGCCGCTGTGGGTGCGAAGAGCGAACCTATGTTGATGGCCATGTAGAACAGCGAGAAGGCGGCATCCCTCTTGGACGAGTACTTGGGATCGTCATAAAGATTGCCGACCATCACCTGCAGGTTGCCCTTGAACAGACCGGTACCCACCGCTATGAGCAGCAGCGAGCCGAACATGGCTATCTTGCCCACAATGTCGCCACCCGTCGGGATAGCAAGGCAGAAGTAACCTGCAAACATGACAATAATACCGGAAACTACCATCTTCCCGTAGCCGAACTTGTCGGCGAGTATGCCTCCGATGAACGGCATGAAATACACTGCCGCCAGGAAGCCGGCGTAGATATTGGAGGTAACCGCCTCCGAAAAACCGAACTTCGCCTGCAGGAACAGGGTGAAGATCGCCAGCATCGTGTAATAGCCGAAGCGCTCGCCCGTGTTGGCAAGGGCGAGCGCATACAGGCCTTTGGGTTGACCTTTGAACATATCAGTTTATTTTGACAAAACTATTCCTGCTGCATGGTAATCTTCTCAAGCCATCTTACCATGCCGAGCATGACTGCCATGGAAATGAGACATACCACCATGAATACTGCCCAGCACATCCACTGATGACTGAAGCTGTTGTACATCAGAGGGCCGATCCAGATGAGGAGGTTGCCGACTGCCGTAGCACCGAGCCACAGACCCTGGCAGATACCCTGCAGATGCTTGGGAGCCACCTTGGAAACGAAGGACAGTCCGAGAGGAGAGATGAACAGCTCGGCCACGGTGAGGAAGAAGTAGGTGACAATCAGTACCCACGGTCCGGCCTTCACGGCATTCTGGGCTGCTACGTCCAGACTTCTGAACTCCTCGCCGGAGGGATAGCCCATAACTGCGGAGAAGATGGTGAGGAAAAGATATGCGATGGCGGCAATGAACATACCGATGGCAATCTTTCGGGGAGTGGAGATGTCCTTGCCTCTCTTCTTTCTGAGAGCGGAGAATACCCACATCACGATGGGAGTGAGGGTAATCACGAAGAACGGGTTGACAGCCTGCCAGATCTCGGGTGCGATGGACTCTGTGGTCACGAAGTCACGGGCAAACACGGACAGGGACTGACCGTTCTGGTGGAACGAGAACCAGAAGAAGATAGCGATACCGAGAACTGCGAAGAGAGCGTACATACGCTGCTTGATCTCCTTGGCCATAGCCAGTTTCTCCTCCTTGGTATACTGCTCCACGACCTTGGCCTCCTTCTTGGCGGGGTTGGGCATATTCTTCTTGGTGAACACGAAGATCAGCAGGGAAATCAGCATTGCGGCTACCGATGCGAAGAACGAGTAGTGGATACCTGTGTTGAATACGTCAAGATACTCAGTGCAGAAAACGCCGAGATCGGTCACAGGTACTGTGCTGGATACGCCGACAAGCTCGTTGAGGTTGCTCATCTGCTCTGCGGAGAGATTGCCGCCGTTGTTGATGTAGGCATGGCAGAGAGCAGGGAGATTGGAATTATAGACCATGTCGTGCACTTTCAGCCACCAGCTGCGGAGCAGAGGGGCCACGAAAGGAGCGATAAGACCGCCGACATTGATGAATACATAGAAAATCTGGAAACCGGAATCCCTCTTGTCCGAATACTTGGGATCGTCGTACATCTGGCCCACGATGGCCTGAAGGTTTCCTTTGAAAAGTCCGTTACCGAATGCGATCAGGAGCAGGGCGCCGCAGGTAAAGGGCAGCAGCCAGCCTGTGTTCTCGGGAGTCGCGAGGATAGGAATCGACAGAAGCGCGTATCCTACAGCCATCGTAACCAGACCGGACATGATAGTGCCTTTATAATTCTGGGACCTGTCGGCGATATATCCGCCTACAAGGCTCAGCACGTATATCAGCGCATAGAATACTGCATAAATCACACCGCTGGTCTCGTCGCTCAGTCCGAATTTGGAGCACAGGAAGAGCAGCAGCACGGCATTCATGATGTAGTAGCCGAATCTCTCACCCATGTTGCTCAGGGCAGCGGCCAGCAGGCCTTTTGGATGGTTTTTGAACATAATTGCTAATTGGTTTTATTTTAGTGAATATTAAGTTAAATTCGTATATGTGGCAAATATAAAAATTTTTGAAATATCTCAGAATATATTCATGATATAAATCATGCCGAGAGATATCCTGTGCTCACGCTTGTCTGTGATACCGAGAAGCGCTCCGTTCTCCACGGCACGGGCATCATAGAAATTGTAATGCAGGAACAGACGGAAATCCCTGTTCCCGGTAGGCATGTATTCCAGGCATGCCTGCCCGTTCCAACTGGCACGGAGCATTCCTGCCGGAACATTTCCAGCGGGGCTGTACAGACCGCCGTACTCCCTGGACCCCTTGAAAAACATCGAGAACGATTTACTCAGGAACAGGTGCAGATAGCCGATGGCCGAAACATAGTCCACATTCTGCAAAGTACCGTAGTCTCCTCCCGGCACGGAAACGGCAGAAGAACTGAGGACGCCATTAAGATCCAGACCCTGTCTGGAATACATCAGATCGACATATATCCCCCACCACTCGCTGCGGTAGGACTGCCCCATTGCAAAAATCCACATGGAACGGCCGGCCGCCTGGGATCCGTAGGAAGCAGACCAGCGGAATTCCAGGGCATTGTCCAGGAAATTGCCATTCCAGTTGAGTGTGTACAGGAAAGGCGCACGCGAACTCTCCGTCCCCTCCGGCAGCCCGCCATGGTAGAACTCATCGTCCCAGAAGCCCCTGATATTCGAGACCTGAAACGCAAGATCCTGAGTGGGAGTTATATGCCATGTAGCCATCACCCCCATCTGATAGCAGGGGAAGCTCCCGACAAAATCACTGTACTGCATCACATATACCGGAGCAGCCCAGAACTCCTGCCCTCCAAGAGCATGGACCTGCTTTCCGAAAGTCAGGGAGAAATGCTGGCGCGGCCTCCATGTCATGAAGGCGTAGTCTATGGATTCCAGCAGGTTGTCGAAAGTATTGGATCGGAAATTTGCATTGAAACTCTGACGGAAGCGATAGTAGAACTCTTTATTGCGGCCGAACGTACCTTCTACGTTCCACCGGAAATTGTCCATACGGAAACGTGCCGAAGCCTCCCCGCCACGCGGCATCTCCGCCCGGAGCGATCCTCTCATCTGAAAAGAAAGATCATGGCTGCGCAAGGGAAAAACAGTATCTGTCAGTGTCCAGCCGGCCTTCTCCGAAATGGCGACGGTATCGGCAGTGCCGGAAACAGGCTCAGCCGCACGCATCAGCAAGGACAAGGCTGCAAAGGTCAGTATCAGTAAATATCTTTTCATAGGTCAATTGCGAAGTTCTATTCTATCCTTTCCACTGAACGGGCATAATACTTGACAATGTTCACCGTCGACATGTCAGAAGAAAACACGGAATACAGCCCCTGCTCCTCCTGTGCCGGATCCCCTGTGTAATCGTCACCGGGACGCCACATCAGATGATCTTCGGACGGCTCGGCAAAGCCTCCCCAGCCCCAGAAATTGAATCCTGCCAGCAGGCCTCCGGAAGCGGCGGCACCCTCTATCTCGGACAGCATGGCACGGTAGTAGGCATCACGCATACTTACAGAGGTGCTGCGTGAGAACCCCATGCTGTCACGCGGGAAACCGAACTCCTCTACAACCAAGGGCTTGCCTATACGGCGGGCTGCAGCAAGATGTTCACGGAGATACTCTTTCGACAGTTCTACCGCAGGAGTGACATTGCCCGATGACATATCCTCCCGGGTAGTCCAGCCCCAGTTGAAAGGCCAGATATGGATATTCAGATAATCTATATAAGGTGAGCGGCCTATCTCCTCCCAAAGGGCGAGATCCGTCTCGCAACCGTACTTGCCCTCGCTGCCGGCCGATACCATGTGGTTCGGATCGATTGACTTGATAAGTTCTGCGGTAGAGGTGAGCCAGTCCCTGAAAGCCTTCTTGTTCTCTGCTCCGAAAGGCCGCGGCTCGTTGCATATCTGCCATGAGAAAATTGCCGGGTCGTCGCGATAGGCCTTGCCCGTCACGGTATTTGTGCGGGAAATTATATCCATCACATAACGGCGGAAGAGAGTCCTGGCCGTATCAGACTTGATGAAACCGGAGACATAATCCACGTATGCATCATATCCGGCCACCCTCGGCAGGGGTATATCTCCGTGCCCGGTCCACTGGAGATACTGTGAGTAGCCGCCGCTCCACTCCCACGCATTGTTGAGATACAGTACGGCCTCCATATCCCGTTTGCCGAGCTCGACGAGAAAGTAGTCCAGACCTCGGAGCAGGGTGTCATTGTACCTGCCAGGGGCATATTGCAGAGTCGGTTCCACTTTAGTAAAAACCCCTTCCGGGCCATCGGAACCCACCAGCACCCGAAGATTTTTCACTCCAATCGCACAGAGACTGTCCAGTTCCCGGGACAGACGCTCCCGGTCGCCGCCGCTACCCTCGGAAGCAAGGATAGGGCCATACCAGAAATTGGTCCCTATAAAATAATATGGAGCACCGTTCTTGATGAACTGTCCGCCCTCTATGCCGATGATACTGTCTCCGTCACGGCCTGTACATGAAATGATGACAAAGGACAACAACGCCGCGGAGAGTATGCAGGAAAGGGACTTCCTTGGATTGCGGCGGACCTTTCCGGCCCAGGAACGGGCACGGTATGAGGCAGTCCACAACTTGGATGCATACCGCCATCTGCGCTGGGTCGCACAGAACGGAGTACCGCCCCTCATGGTCCCTTCCACAACCACTCCCAACACATCCGATACTGTCGCGCTTATATACGGGGAACTCCCGCTGTCCCGCCTCAGCAGGAGCAGGGTGCCCCAAACATGGACTGCACGGAGCAGGCGTGGGGTACGGTCCGCCCCGGTACGCACCAGAACCACGTCCCTGCGGCGGATGGTAATACGGCCTTCAGATGCCGTAACATTCCTCCATTTGCGGCCAGGGACATCGTTATGCGCATCAAAAGCCTGAATCTCCGCACGTGAATAGTGCTGGGTCCCGCTTAGCCTTACAGGAGCAAGCAACACGCTGTCTACGCCGGGACGGAAGAAGGGCAGCATGTCACCTTCAGTCACGGTCAGCCTGACGAAAACGCCTCTGGAAAGTCTCAGGGCAGCTTCGCTGTAATCAGATAATGTTACCGCCGCCATTTAATCCTTGAGAGAATATTCTATGGTAGTAACTACACGGACTATCTTGATATGAGGTGTGTTCTGGTCCCTGTCGGAAATAGAGAACTGGCCTTGGGATGCAGAACGTATCTTGCCGATCCTGCTGTCGGAGTCCTCTGCAAATTTCTGGGCCGTGGCTCTGGCGTTCTTCGTAGCCTCGGCCACCATCTCCGGCTTTATATCGTTCAGACCGTTGAACGAGAACACCGTCTGGAACTGGTAGTCGTCACCGGCTATCACCACGCCTTTCTTGAGCAGGTCTCCCTGCTTGGTCATAAGACTGCGCACCAGATCAATTCTTCCGGAGGCGACAGTCACAACGGAGACTGCCTTATAGCGGAAAGGGTCCTCATTGTTGTATCCGTACCTCTCAGCCTGAATGTCTGTCACGGATGCAGGGGAGACCGTTATCTCTTCCGCAGGAATGCCGTTGGAGGTAAGGAAGTCAACTATGACCGCATTGGAGCGCTCGATCTCAGTGTACAGTGACCTGAGGTCGTTGCCGGCCAGCCTGTAGGCCAACGGCCAGATGACCTTGTCCGCCACCACCTCCCTCTCAGAGAGGCCCTTGACCACCACACTGCGGTCCCTGTCCGAGAAACGGCCGATACCGGCGTAAATGAACCATCCGAGGACTATCAGGCCCAACATGATAGAGCCGCCCCCTACCTCAATCTTCGTCTTGGAAATTCTGCTGTTCTCTGCCATAGTGTTTAAAATTTCAGTACATCTGACAAAGATAGTGAAATTCTGGCGTAAATCCCAAAATTCCGGAGTGTCGTGTATCAGAAAAGTTTGTACCGTCAAAAGAGCCCGATTCAAAAAAAACTCATCGTTTCAAAAGTGAAAGGGTAATTTTTTAGGAATACGAAAAAAATAAGATGCTTCAGATTTGAATCAGATTTCCGAGGACAGATCGGTTTTCGAAGAGGGAGTTCAGCGGGGCTGAATAACCGATGAGGAAATCGATATGGACTGGAAAGATTTTCAAAAATGACGCATGGTATTTTTTGAAGATTCCTTAAATTTGCCTGACAAAATCCCAGACCTATGAACATAAGGCAAATATTATCCGCAGCGGCAGCCGCACTGACAGTGGGAGCAATGGCCGCACTTCCGCTTTCCGCCCAGAAGAAACCGCTGGACCACAGCGTGTACGATTCCTGGCAGACGGTATCTTCAATACAGAATCCCTACGGCGGCAACTGGCTGCTGTACAGCATCACACTTCAGGACGGGGACGACACCCTCCACATCTACGACATCGCAGAAGGGACTGTTGCCTACACTATCCCCAGAGGCAGCGGTGCCGTCATCTCCCAGGACGGTTCCACGGCCGTGTACCTGATCGAGGCTCCGAAACAGGCCGTAAGGCAGGCTAAGATAGACAAGAAGAAGGCCCACGAGATGCCCAAGGACACTTTAGTGATCCTCGACCTGAAATCCGGTACAAGGACTGTCTTCCCCGATGTAGATCGCATGTATGCCGGAGACGACCTGCAGAATTACGTGGTCTACCGTCATGCTCAGACCGAAGCGTCCAATGAAGGCGGCCGCGGGCTCTACATCACCGACATCCGCACCCTGACGACTGACACCATAGCCCACGTGGACGACTGCGTGGTCTCCTCCAAGGGCGGGAAAATCATCTATGCCACCGAGCCTGCGAAAGACGATTCTCTCGGACAAAGGGAGCTTCACCTGCTCATTCCGTCCACAGGCAAGGACATCACCCTCTACAGCACTCCCAAGGAAGGCCTGATCTCTGGCATAGAGTTCAATGAAGAGGCCACGGCTGCCGTATTCTACTCCCGCCGCGACACATCCGAGGCCGCAAAGGACCTGCGCGATATTTTCTATGCAGACCTTACTGCAGAGAAACCGTCGGCAGAATGCATCGTGCCCTCCGACATCAAGGGAGTCCCCGAAGGCATGGGCATCAGTGACAAGGCCACCCTGCGCCTTAGCAAGGACGGCCGCTACCTGGTCCTGGGAGTCAAGGAACTGCCCGAGCCGGAGGACGAGACCGTCCCTGATTTCGAGAAGGTCAGCCTCGACATCTGGAGATGGGACGCCGACTACCTGCCCACGCAGGTGAAAATCAACAAATCCCGTTTTGAACGCCAGACCCTGACTGCCCTATATTATTTTGACAGGCCCGGGCAGATCCTCATGCTGGCCGACGAGAACATGCCCATGGTCAATATTCCGGAAGACCTGACCGGCAACACCGTCCTGGTCCTCAATGACAAACCCTACAGAGTGGAGCGCCAGTGGGACCCCACCCCGCGCTACGACATCTACCGCCTCAACATTGAGAACGGCGAGAGGGAGCTCATAAGCAGGAACCGCACCGTGCGCAGCACTGTCTCTCCCGACGGCCGCTATGCCGTGATGTTCGACTCCGCCGACACCTGCTGGCACCTCTACGATATCGTAAACAACGAATGGAGGAACCTGACCGCAGACGTACCCGCCCTCTTCTGGGACGATGAGGAGGATACTCCCTCGGCAGCCGGCCCGACAGGACCCGCACTCTGGTACAAGGACGGATCGGCCCTGCTCATCGGAGCCCGTTTCGACGTATGGAAATTCTACACAGACGGCAGCAAGGCGCCTGAGAACCTGACTGAAGGCATCGGAGCCGCAGATTCTATCAAATTCACACCCGTCCTCAGTCTTATCCCCGATTCCCGCCTGGATAGCCGCAACGGCATAAGTTCCGACCGTGAGATTCTGGACGACAAGCCATTGTATTTCTCTTCCTTCAACGACATAAGCAAGGAGACCGGAATCTACCTCAAGGACCTGAGCGTCCGCAGACCGAAGATGCAGAAACTGGTGAGCGGCCCCGCCACCTACCGCCTCAGCGCGATCGGCTCCGGAAAGAAGCCTGTCCTGTTCTACACCATGGGCGACTTCCGCAATCCCTACGACATCTACCGCACCTCCAACCTCTTCAAGACCTCGGAGCAGCTGACCGACATCAACCCCCAGCAGGACCAGTACCGCTGGGGCAGCGTGGAACTGGTGGACTGGATGTCCGAAGACGGAGCCTTCCGCTGCGAGGGCATGCTCTTCACCCCAGATGACCTCGACTCCACCGGCAAATACCCGATGGTACTGTATTTCTACGAGAGAAGCTCCGACGGGCTGTATTCCTACCGCGCACCGGCCCCGAGCCGTTCGATCATCAACATCTCCTACTTCGTAAGCAACGGCTACATCGTATTCGTACCCGACATCTACTACCATGTGGGACATCCCGGCCAGAGCGCGATGAACTGCATCATGCCGGGCGTGGACAAGGTGCTGGAAGGCAGGCCCTGGATAGACAGCACGAAGATGGCCCTCCAGGGACAGAGCTGGGGAGGCTACCAGACAGCCTACATGATCACACAGACCGACCGGTTCGCTGCCGCGGGAGCCGGAGCACCGGTATCCAATATGACCAGTGCCTACGGCGGTATCCGCTGGGGCTCGGGAGTCACCCGCCAGATGCAGTATGAGCACGGGCAGAGCCGTATCGGGGACAATCTCTGGGACGGCTTCGACCTCTATGTCGAGAACTCGCCCCTGTTCTTCGTGCGCAATGTCACCACCCCTGTCCTCATCATGCACAACGACGAGGACGGAGCAGTGCCCTGGTATCAGGGAATCGAGTTCTTCACCGCCCTGCGCCGCTGCGGCAAACAGGCATGGATGCTGACCTACAACGGCGAGGACCACAACCTCGTGCAGCGTTACAACTGCAAGGACTACACAGTCAAGCTCGTGGAGTTCTTCGACCATTTCCTCAAGGGAGAGCCGATGCCCGAATGGATGAAATAATCTATAATTCAAATATTTGATCAGATGAAATTAAAATTCGCAACTACATTGATGTTAATGTCCTCTATGGCAGTGATGTCCTCTTACGCCCAGAGCGGCAGGAAGGGCACTGCCTCAGTTATCGAAAAGACCCCGATAGAGGTCGTGGACGGCAAGTTCACACCCGAGATCATGCTCCGTCTCGGAAGGGTATCCGACCCTCAGCTCTCTCCTGACGGAAGCAGGATCCTCTACGGCGTGACCTACACCAGCATAGAGGAGAACCGCAGCGTGCGGCAGCTCTATGTCATGAACGCCGACGGCAGCGGAAACCACCAGATCACCCATTTCCCGTCGAGTGCCAACAATGCCCGCTGGTACGGCGACGGCTCCGTTATCCTCTACCTTCAGGGCGGCCAGATATGGTCGATGAGCGCTGATGGCAAGAACATCCGTCAGGTGAGCAATATTCCCGGAGGCATCTCCGAATTCAAGCTCTCCCCCGACCAGACCAAGCTGATGTACATCGCCCAGGTGCAGTCTGCAACCAGGCCTACCGATCTGTATCCGGATCTGGACAAATCCACCGGACGCGAGATCGACGGCCTGATGTACAGGCACTGGGACTGCTTCGTGGAGACCATCCCCCACACCTTCGTGGCTGACGTTGTCCGCTCGGGCAAGTCGCTGAAAGTGGCTCCCGGCAAGGATATCATCGAGGGTACGAAGTTCGAGCTCCCCACCCTGCCTTTCGGCGGACTGGAGCAGCTCTCCTGGAGTCCCGACGGACAGTGGATCGCATACGCATGCCGCAAGCTCACCGGCAAGGACTACGCCTTCTCCACCAACACCGACATCTACCTCTACAACGTGGCTGACGGCTCCTGCGAGAATCTCTCCGAGGGCATGAACGGCTATGACACCGATCCGGTCTTCTCTCCCGACGGCAAGAGCATCGCATGGCTCAGCATGGAAAGGGCCGGCTTCGAGGCTGACCGCAACAGGGTATTCGTCATCGACCTGGCATCCCGTGAAAAGAGGGAGCTGACCGTAGGCTTCGACCACAGCGCGGCCTCTCCCGTATGGAAGGCCGACGGTAGCGGCATCTATTTCAACGCCCTTGCATTCGGACTCCAGGCCATTTTCTCGGTCGACCTCCAGGGCAATGTTACACGCATCACCCCCGATGACCTCTGGTACGACTTCGGCAAGGTAGCCGAACTGGGAGAAGGCCGTCTGCTCAGCACCGCACAGTCCATGAGCCGTCCCGACGAGATCGTATCCGTATCCTTAGCTGACGGATCATTTACAGTCCTCTCCCACGAGAACGACGACATCTACGCCCAGCTCGAACAGGAAAAATGCGAAATGAGGTGGATACCCACCACCGACGGCCTCGAAATGCTTACCTGGGTCATCTATCCCGCAGACTTCGATCCCGCCAAGGTATATCCCACAATGCTTTTCTGCACCGGCGGTCCCCAGCAGTGCAACAGCCAGAGCTGGTCTACCAGATGGAATTTCAAGCTGATGGCCGCTGAGGGCTACATCGTGGTCATCCCCAACCGCCGCGGCACCATGTCCTTCGGCCAGAAATGGTGCGACGATGTGTCGCAGGACTATGCAGGACAGTGCATCGATGACTACATGTCGGCTGTCTATGAAATGAAAAAGGAACCCTACGTAGGCAAGATGGGTGCTTCCGGTGCCAGCTTCGGCGGCTACTCGATCTACTATCTGGCCGGTTCCCATCCCGATGATTTCGACGCCCTCCTTTCCCACGCCGGCATCTTCAACCAGGAGCAGATGTACATGATGACCGAGGAGATGTGGTTCCCCCAGTGGGAGAACGGCGGAGCACCCTGGGATCTCGAGAAACCCGCTGCCCGCAAGCACTATGTCAACTCTCCCCACAAGCTCGTCCGCAACTGGAAAGCGCCCATCATGGTCACCCACGGAGAGCTGGACTACCGCGTACCCGTTGAGCAGGGCATGGCCGCCTTCAACGCCGCCCAGATGCTCGGCGTACCCTCGCGGATGCTCCTCTTCCCCGACGAGAACCACTGGATCCTCAAGCCCCAGAACGCCGTCCACTGGCAGAGGGACTTCTTCGAGTGGTTCGACCAGTGGCTTAAAGACTGACGGTGATCAGACACACAGCACGTCTCACATCTGGCACATGTCATCTGACATAGCCCATTAAAGATACAATCCGAATCAAGGCCCTGCCCGGGAGGATATCCTGCGGCAGGGCCTGTTTCATTGTCGCGGGCCTCATTGTTGCAGGTCTCATCCTCGCGGACCTTCACCCATGCGGTCCTTGCCACCGCTTTATCCTCGCAGGCCTCATCCAGGTGGAGTCCATCCTATCATCCATGATCACTTGATTCTCTCCACCGCAACGACAGCCTCCGGCTCCAACCCTGCATTCTCTCCACAGACACAGTATTTCCCGCGATTCTCAGCCCCGACGAAAGGCGTCAATAGAAAGTACTGCGTAAAATAAAACAGCTGCCATCAAGCATATTTCTCACGATGCTTTTTAGTTACAATCTATATACCTAACACTCAGCGTGTTGTCAATATAATTATTTTGAACATGGCGTGTTTTGGGACTGAAATGGCCTGTTTTCGCCTCATGTTGAATTCTGACATTTCGTTAATCGCCTTATTTACAATCTATTACAATGCAACTAAAAAGCAACGTGAGATTATCGGCTGTCGTGAATTGCAGTCCTTTTCATAATTAATTGACATTCAATAATATGTAAAGCCACATGCATTTTTCGACCCTTCAGAATAGCGCGAAAAATGCAGGCCATTTCGCAATAAACTGATTGACAATAGCTTAAAAAACGACGTGCATTTCCCAACCACGCCGTTCTCCACCATCATTGATTGGCCATGGCCCCTGTGCCTTCGGTACCCGAAAGTATTTCTGCTTACACAGAATATCCGACCCAATGAAACAAGGACAACCTCAAATCTGTTCCCTTTCCACACTGGCAGCGTTTCCCGCGATTCGGTGTCAATGCGGCAAGACCATCTCACCGCCGCCATTTCAACTGGACGCTCTACGCCGGATTCAGCTGAGTATCCGTCCGTACCATAAGCCGAATGACCGATTAGAATTTACTCCAAATATTTCTTATCTTTACGACATAATATCATTCTCAGAATCTGTTTAAATTTTATTCAAAAATAATTTTATGGCAGCGATATGCATCATGGCTTCGTGCGTATCGGCCCTGTATTCATAGTCAATGGTAAGTCTCCTGAAGTTCTC
>DVIL01000010.1 GCA_018711305.1 Candidatus Coprenecus stercorigallinarum | reverse complement strand
CGGCAAATTATCGTATGTTTTCCTTATCAGTTCTTCAAGCGACAAGGAATCGATCTGTGATGTCACATATGAACTCGACAATGCATCAATCTCTGCCATTATTGCATTGCTGTCCCTCACTGTAGATTTATAGTATTTTGATTTCAGTACATTTATTGTCTTATTTCTTGCTATCCTAAAGACCAAGGTCCGTATATTCTTGTCCTCGTCAATATTTTCCTTAATATGCCACAATGCGATGAATGATTCCTGAACTATATCCTTCGCTGCCGTCCTATCGTTAAGATAGCTGTTCACAAAGAAAAGGAGATTGTCATGCTCTGCCTTGAAAAACAGTTCGAAAGCATCAACATCCCCGTCTTTTATTTTCTTTGCCAAATTATGCATAGACAAAATTTTATTCCAAAGGTATATAAAAAAACGGAGCCGGGGAATTATTATCGGCTCCGTTTTATCAGGCTTGGATGTTTCAGGCTGCCTGACTGCAGTCAGGAGCACCGTCCTGAATCTTCTTCCAGCCACGCAGGATCGTGAAGAACACTACAAGGGTTATTATGGCATTGATGAATCCGCCGACAAACGGGATAATACTCACAACAGCTCCTACAAGAATCCATATTGTGCTGGTGTAAAGGACTGCTGCTCCGCTCTTGGCATCTTCAGTATAGGTGGCCGAATCACGGAGGGCCTTGAAGCCTGAAAGGAGTTTGATATAACCGATGATTACAAGCACAAGCCATGCTATGCCGCCGATTATGGGTATAAAGTCTGCGACAATGGCCACAATTAGAAGAATGTAGGCGATGTAGATGTCTTTTGCTGCCTTCTGGTCCGACTCATTGGCCTGTACATCCACAAACTTCTTGATGTTCAGGAAAAACAATACATAACCGGCGATTACGGCTATCTGGCAGATAATGTCCAGAGTTCCGAATGCGCCTGTAGGGCCGCTCTCTCCCGCAAGAGCTGACAGAAATCCTACGGGGTTCAGAATACCGTCTATCGCCCCGAAAATTGATCCGAGGATACCAGCGATAGTGTATATCCAAATTGAGTTGATAATCATACCCACACTTTGGGTCCAGACTTGATTTTTTTGCATAGTGTTAATTTTATAAGGTTAGTAACTCCCACAAATTTAACAATAATATTTTTGATTTAAAAAAAAAACTGCCGCAACCGTCTGCTATGACGATTGCGGCAGCATTATCTTAAAATATGGGAGTTTCAGCCTGCTACATCATGCCGCCCATTCCGGGGTTCATTGCGGGAGCTGCGGGAGCGGGTTCCGGTTTGTCAGCGATCACACACTCGGTGGTGAGGAACATGCCGGCTACGGAAGCGGCGTTCTGCAGAGCAACACGGGTAACCTTGGTCGGGTCGATGACACCGGCTGCGAGCAGGTTCTCATAGCGGTCTGCGCGGGCATTGTAACCGAAGTCGCCCTTGCCCTCGCGGACTTTCTGAGCCACTACGCTGCCCTCGACACCTGCATTCTCGGCGATGGTACGCAGAGGAGCCTCAATGGCCTTGGCCACGATGTTGATACCGGTCTGCTCGTCCTCATTCTCGCCTTTCAGTCCCTTCAGGGCCTCGATAGCGCGGATGAATGCCACACCGCCACCAGGGATGATACCTTCCTCGACTGCTGCACGGGTAGCGTTCAGAGCGTCCTCTACCCTGTCCTTCTTCTCCTTCATCTCGACCTCGGATGCAGCGCCTACATAGAGGACTGCTACACCGCCTGCCAGTTTGGCCAGTCTCTCCTGAAGTTTCTCGCGGTCATAGTCGGAAGTGGTCTTCTCGATCTGCTTGCGGATCTGGGCAACACGGTCAGCGATGGCTTCCTTGTCACCTTTACCGTTGACGATGGTAGTGTTCTCCTTGTCTATGGTCACCTTGTCGGCCTTACCGAGCATGTCGGGAGTGGTGTTCTCGAGGGTGAAGCCTCTCTCCTCGGATACTACCTGCGCACCTGTCAGTGTGGCGATATCCTGAAGCATCTCCTTACGGCGGTCACCGAATCCGGGAGCCTTCACTGCGGCTACTTTCAGAGTACCGCGGAGTCTGTTGACTACCAGTGTGGTCAGAGCCTCTCCGTCAACGTCCTCAGCGATAATCAGCAGGGACTCGCTGTTACGGGCGATGGGCTCGAGGATAGGAAGCAGGTCCTTCATAGAGGAGATCTTCTTGTCGGTGATGAGGATCTTCGGGTTCTCGAGCACGGCCTCCATCTTGTCGGGGTTGGTCATGAAGTAAGGAGAGATATAGCCTCTGTCAAACTGCATACCCTCTACGACCTTGACCTCTGTCTGGGTACCCTTTGCCTCCTCGACTGTAACGACACCCTCTTTCTTCACCTTTCCCATTGCCTCTGCGATGAGCTTGCCGATGAAAGCATCGTTGTTGGCGGATGTGGTGGCGATCTGCTCTACCTTTGCCATATCCTCACCGACTTCCTGAGTCTGCTTCTTCAGGTCAGCCACAACTGTCTCTACGGCCTTGTCGATACCGCGTTTCAGGTCCATCGGGTTGGCACCTGCGGTCACGTTCTTCAGACCTACGCTGATAATCTCCTGAGCGAGGACTGTAGCTGTGGTAGTACCGTCACCTGCCTGGTCGTTGGTCTTGGAAGCAACCTCCCTTACCATCTGTGCGCCCATGTTCTGGAAACGGTCCTCAAGCTCCACTTCCTTGGCCACGGTAACACCGTCCTTGGTCACCTGAGGGGCTCCGAATTTCTTGTCGATAACCACGTTGCGTCCTTTAGGACCGAGGGTTACCTTCACTGCATTTGCAAGAGCGTCCACGCCTTCCTTCATCTGGCTGCGGGCTTCCATATTGAATTTGATTTCTTTTGCCATGATTATGAATTTTTAAAAGTTAAACAAACAGATTAATTAAAGAACTGCGAGCACGTCGGACTGACGCATCATCAGATAGTCCTTGCCGTCAACGGTAATCTCGGTTCCGGAATATTTTCCGTAGAGAACGGTGTCACCCACTTTCAGTTCCATGGGCTCATCCTTCTTGCCGCTGCCTACAGCGATTACCTTACCCTGCTGGGGTTTCTCTTTTGCTGTCTCAGGAATATAGATTCCGCTTGCTGTCTTGGTCTCAGCTTCTTTGGGCTCTACGAGCACTCTGTCTGCTAAAGGTCTAATGTTCATATCTTTTAAATTTTAGTTGTTTTCAAACTGTACTGACCCATAAAACAAAATGAGTGCCAGTCATTCCTTTCTGCCAAAATGTCACCCGTCTGCATGTTCCCACATCATCTCTGCCACTTTCAAGTAGGAGGACATGGATTTGCCGTTATAGAGAGTTTTCCTATCTTTGCTCTGCTATTATGACAGACTTTGAGGAATACATAAGGCAGGGCGAGCCGTCGAGGGCGGAGCGGGCGCAGGCATGGCGGACGGCCATCGGACTTCAGGACGTGGACGGACTGAAGCCTTCGGCATACCTTATAGACACCGCACGCGAGCATATAGAGGGAGAGATTACGCTTCAGGATGTCAGGCAGCGCATAGAGTCCTACTACGAAAGCCGCACCGCGAGAGAGACCACCGATGATGAACGTACAAAAGAGGCCGACACAGTCTCCTACAGGATAACGGAACTTCTTGCCGAACAGACCTTCTCCATGTCTCCTGCGGAGCTCATACGCATTCACCGGTATCTTTTCACAGGTATATACAAGTTTGCAGGCCGCATCCGGGACTACAACATCACAAAAAAGGAATGGGTTCTGGACGGAGGCACTGTCACCTATGCCGGTGCAGGTCTGATAACGGACACCTTGGAATACGATATCTCCACTGAAAGGGAATTTTCCTACGAGGGGCTGTCAGCAGACGAAGCTGTAAGTCATATCGCAAGATTCATCTCCGGTCTATGGCAGATTCATCCGTTCGGTGAGGGCAATACCCGCACAACCGCTGTATTCCTGATAAAATATCTCCGTAATTTCGGGTTCAATGTGGAAAATGACACTTTTGAGAGGCACTCATGGTTTTTCCGCAATGCTCTCGTCAGGGCCAATTACAATGACTTGAAAAACGGAATAACAGCCACTACAGAACCATTGGAGAGATTTCTGCGGCACCTCATTCTCAACGAGAAGGCAGATTTAAGAAACAGGACACTGCACATAAAAGCAGACACTTTAAAGGTTCAAAATGAACCTTTAAATCCCGGCTTAAAGGTTCAAAATGAACCTTTAAAACATCTGACCGGGGAGGCCTCTTTAGTGGAAATAGCTGTTTTACAGGTTATTGCCGGCAATCCGTCTATTAAGATAGAGAACATAGCAACCCATATCAAAAAATCACGGAGCACTATAAAGCGGGCTATTGACCGGCTTCGTGAGAAAGGCATAATAGAAAGGACCGGAGCAAAGAAGAATGGTGCCTGGAAAATATTGGACCACAATGAACACTGACCACGAAAAATACATGCGCGAGGCCCTGAAAGAGGCGCGGCGGGCCGGAGACGAGGGGGAAATCCCCATCGGAGCGGTAGTCGTGTGCGAGGGACGCATCATCGCCCGGGCGCACAACCAGACCGAGACCCTTCACGACCCCACCGCCCATGCGGAGATGCTGGCCATGACGGCCGCCACTTCCTACATCGGCGGGAAATACCTGCCCGAATGCACTCTGTACGTCACAGTCGAGCCTTGTCCGATGTGCGCCGCCGCCATGGCCTGGACGCAGATCGGGGAAGTGGTCTACGGTGCAGACGACCCCAAGCGCGGTTACACCCTCTTTTCCCCTTCCCTGCTGCATCCGAGGACAAAGGTCAGCAGCGGCATCCTCTCCGAGGAGTGCAGTTCCCTGATGACAGATTTTTTCAAAAAGATAAGAAGATAGGACAATGGATCTGGAATTTCTGCTCGACCTCGGCTACATCGGCCTGTTCATCGGCACCTTTATAGCAGCCACCGTAGTCCCGTTCTCTTCGGATTTCCTCATCGTGGGCATCCTCATAGCCGGAGGAGACCCGCTTATATCCTGGATATGCGCCACTGCCGGCAACTGGCTCGGCGGCCTGACTTCATACTGGATAGGGCGCATAGGCAAATGGGAATGGATAGAAAAGTGGTTCCGCGTCAAGGAGGAGACCCTGCTGAAGCAGAAATCGAAGATAGACAAGTACGGTTCCCTGCTGGCTTTTCTGACATGGCTGCCCTTTGTCGGCGACGTCTTTGCCATAGGTCTCGGCTTCTACAAGCTTCACTTCGGCCGCTGCGCCCTCTTCATGCTCATCGGCAAGGGCACCCGCTTCGCCTTCTGGCTGGCCCTCTACTACATTTTCGGAGACAGTCTGCCGACGTTTTAAATTTTTGACTATCTTTGCACTCTGGTATTGACCTATGGTGTAATGGTAGCACTACAGATTTTGGTTCTGTCTGTAGAGGTTCGAATCCTCTTAGGTCAACAGCACAATGACAAAATCTTTTTTCATAACTTTACTTTTTTTGACAATTACACCCCTGTTTTTCAGCGGGTGTAATTTTCATTATAAGACCGTGGAGCGCGGGCCCCAGCCCTTTCCGACCGTCTCCGTCCCCTCCATGCTCTCAGGACAGGACGCGGCGGAATATGCGGCGGAACATTTCTGGAACAGGTATTTCGACTCCACGGCATCATGGTCAGGCATCTCCGACACCCTCGTCGGCGGCGTGAGGGAGCAGGATATGACGGATGCCGCAAGAGAATACCTTCTCGCCCTCTGGTCCATACCCTACGACCGGGCCTTCAAGGCCCAGGAACATCTGATGTCCCTGGCCGAGAAATCCTTAGAGCGGGACACCAGCGGACACATCTACGACTGGTTCACCGCGATCATGGAATCCGCCCTATGGAATCCTCTGTCGGAAATGCGTAACGAGGGGCTCTACATACCGGTAATCGAAAGTGTCCTCCGGACCAGACGCACCGGGGAGCATTACAGCACCTATTATCAGCAGCAGCTGGCTACCTGCAGGAAGAACAGTCCGGGGAATGCTGCAGCCGATTTCACCTTCACCGATGCCAAAGGCCGGCTTCACAGCCTCTATGGCACCTCCGGAGAATACACCCTGCTGCTGTTCTCCAATCCGGGTTGCCCTGCCTGCCGCGAGATTGTCTCAATGCTGAAAAGCAGCCCCCTGATAAGCCGTATGGTACAGGATGACCGCTTGAAACTCCTCAGCATCTACATCGACGAAGACCTTGGCGAATGGTACAAAGGCCTGTCCGACTACCCCGCGGAATGGACCACCGGCTACAATCAGGACCTGGCCATCCGCGATGCCCTCACCTACGACATCCGCGCCATCCCCTCCCTCTACCTCCTCGACCGGGACAAGAAAGTCTTCTTCAAGGACATCTCACCCTCGATGCTGATGCTCCAGCTCGAAACATTTTGAGACAGTTAGCCTTACAGATACTCGCGTCCGGAGAGGCCGCGCCAGAGGGCGTAGTACTTGAGGGTTGACACGGGCTTTGTCGCCACCATCTGGTAACGGAGAGAAGGCCCGCAGTTGAAGTACATGGAGCGGGAAAGGAAGGTGCCGTAGCCGGTTATCTCCTCTATGCGGTAGGACGCACTGCCGCCCTCCCATGACAGTTCCAGTCTGTCACCGTACATGGCCACTGACGCGCTGTCCGAGAGCGTGGTGAATACCCCGTCCTTTTTGAGGGTCAGCCGGAAGCATCCGTCATCATGCACTATCGGCCCGGCCGTCTGCTGTCTCAGTTCGGCACAGTGCTCATGCACCCAGCGCTTCTGAAAGCGGTTCCACTCGGCAAAATTGTCGAACGGCATGTAATTCCCCTTCTCAAACCATCCGGTCTCCAGATATTTGGCTGTCAGACCGCAGCTGCATGACAGCCAGTTGCCCCTGGTCTCGACCGTCCCGAAACGCAGGCAGTGCGGACAGAGATAGGCGGCATACTGCAGCCCCTCGGCAAGGGCCTTCCCGCGATAAAGCGCACCTGTTGCTGCCTGAGCCTCGTAAGCATTGACCCGCAGGTCCCGGCAGATGGCGGCATATATTTCCTCAACTGTCATCCGGGAAATCTCTTCTGCAGTATACTCATGAACAAGTTCTCCCCTCATAGGCCCCTTCCGCTTATGGTCTGCCCAACGGGGCCGCAGCAGGTATCCTCCGGTGAAACGGTAGGTAAGCAGAGCCACGCCCGTATCCTTCACCAAGGCGGCGGTGCGGGGCGAAATGTACTCGGTCTCCCCGTCCCAGCTGCGGTTGCCCTCCGGGAACATCCCGACGGAGACTCCCGCCCGCAGGTTGGCCTCTATCAGGGCAATGGCGGCATCCCCCTTGGCACCCTTCTCACGGGGAATGATACCGAAAAGGGGGTTGAGGAAGAATCCGGCCATTCCCCTTGTCAGGGAAGCATTGGCCACGAAGCGCATGTGGCGCCGGGTACCGATGACCATCAGTGCAGGGTCCAGGTTCTGGGTATGGTTGCCTAAGCACAGAAATGTACGGCTCTGCACCTTACAGGGCCTGTAACTGACATGCAGGATGATATTGACGAAAGGGCCGATGAATGTACGGCAAAAGGCGTAGACTCCGCGCTGGAAGCCTACGCCTTTGGTTATCTTGGTATTATCTGACTGCATGCCGGCTTATTTTTGGTCAGCTGCCTGGTTCTTCTTCGCCTCCTCCTCTTCGAGCACGCGGTATGCCACCTTGCCTACAAGGGTCTTAGGCAGCTCGCTGCGGAACTCGATGTCATAGGGCATGGCGTACTTGGCAATGTACTTGCGGCAGTAGGCCAGAAGCTCGTCCTTGGTCTCCTGAGTGGGTTCATTTCCGGGACGGAGCATGACGAATGCCTTTACTTTCTGCATCTTGTAGGGGTCGGGCACGCCTATGATACAGCTCATCTGCACCTTTTCATGCGCATCGAGGATATTCTCGAGCTGGGCCGGATAGACGTTGTAGCCGGAAGTGATGATCATTCTCTTTATACGTCCCTTGAAATAGACGAATCCCTGATCGTCCATACATCCGAGATCGCCTGTATAAAGCCATGTCAGACCGTCGGCATGTTTACGCAGTGTCTTGGCAGTCTCCTCAGGTTTGCCATAGTAGCCGAGCATGACAGTCGGGCCGGAAAGTACGATCTCGCCTTCTTCTCCGTAAGGCAGTTCCTCCTCTGTACCAGGCTTTACAATCTTGAAATACGTATCCGGGAAAGGTATGCCGATACTTCCCTCCTTCTGCAGCTTGACCGGAGTAAGGCAGCAGGCTGTCACACACTCGGTGGTACCGTAGCCTTCGCGGACCTTGATGGTTGCCTTGTGGTCGGCGAGGAACTTGTCCATCTTCTTCTTCAACTCGATAGACAGGGAGTCTCCGCCGGAGAACACACCCTTGAGATGGGAAAAGTCGGCATGCTCCATATTGGGCAGGCGAAGCATGGCTTCATAGAGGGTGGGCACGCCGGCGATGAAGTTGCACTTGTTCTTGGTAATCAGCTTGGAGTAACTTTTTGGCGTGAAGCGTGGCACGAGCACGCAGCGGCCTCCCTTGGCAAGCATAGTGTGAATGCAGACACCGAGGCCGAAACCGTGGAATACCGGCATTGCAGCCAGCATACGGTCACCGGGACCGAACATGGGATTCGTTGCGATGACCTGCTCGGCGAGGGCGTTGAAATTGCGGTTGGTCAGCATGATGCCTTTTGTCGTACCGGTAGTGCCGCCCGAATAGAGGATGACGGCCGGATCATCATCGCTGCGCTCCACCTTGTAGTTGTAGAAGCAGCACTTGGAGAGCTTCATGAAGTCTTTCCAGCGGATAACCGGAGCGTCATCGGGGATCTTGGCTATCTTGTAGCCCTCTGTGATCATGTAACCGGTTTTCAGGGGCTGGGCCAGCTCATCCTTGATGCGGGCAAGAATCACATTGACGATGCCGGTGTTCTTGCGGATGGCCTCGACCTTTCCGTAGAACTGGTCGAGAGTGATGACCGTCACACTGTTGGACTCATTGAGATAGAACTCTATTTCCTTCTCGCTCGAAAGCGGATGCACCATACTGGCAATACCTCCTATAAGGTTGATCGCATAGAACATGTAGATCGCCTGAGGGCAGTTGGGCATGGCGATGGTCACGCAGTCTCCCTTGCGGATACCGATAGTCTTCAGGGCCTTGGCGCACTGCTCTATCTTCTTGATCATCTTTGCATAAGTGGTCGACTTGCCCATGAAGTCGAACGCTACGTTCTTGGGGTAGCGGGCGGCTACGGATGCGACCATGTCGAACATCGAGCCCTTGAAATAATCCAGATGCACAGGGACTCCCTCTGTGTAGGGATACCACGGTGTTTTTACAGATTTGTTTTCAGACATATTGACAGGTTATATGGTTTTCAGTTCACTTCTACCAAGGCTTCGGATATATTGATTGCAAAATCTCCCACGCGTTCGCATTCGGACACCAGGTCCATGTAATACACTCCGCGAAGATACTCTCCCTCCTCCGCTTCGATGTGACGCAGGTGCTCCTCCTTGAGATTGTCACGGTACTCGTTGATGTCATGCTCGGCGTCCTGGGCATTGGAAATGTTGATGATGTGGTGGAATCCCTGACGGAGATTGACAATCATGCAGTCGATAGCGGTATCCACAAGATCGAGCATATGGTTGAGTTTCTTTACGGTACTCTCGTCGAATTTCTGGCTGTGCAGATTCTTGCGCTGAAGAATCCTGCCGATATTGAATCCCGAGTCTCCCATGCTTTCAAGTTCGCTGATGATCTTGTACATGGCATGCATCCTGTTCGTACCTTCCTGGCTCAGTTCCCCTTCGCCTATGTTGCTCAAATACTTTGCTATTTCGAACTCTATGCGGTCCGTTATCTGCTCGTAGTGCTCGAGTTTCTTGAACAGTTCGTCGAAACTGTTCTCGTTGTCAGCTTCGTTCACTGCCTGACGTGCATAGGCATACTGCCTTTTGACTATCTCGGAAAAGTGGGTCACTTCCTGCTCGGCCTGCTCGAGGGACAGCTCGGCCGTACTCATCATACCGCCCTGGATATACCTGAGGCGGAATACCTCCTCCTCGTCCTTATGTCCTTTTATAATCCAGGTCACGAGCTTGACAATCTGAGGCGTAAACCAGATAAGGATGCAGGTGTTCGTGATATTGAAAAGGGTATGGACGGTGGAAATTGCATAAAGCAACGAAGCGGACGAGGTAAAGGGATCCTCGCCTCCGAGGCCGACCACGATTTTGGCGACCAGCCAAAGAAAT
>DVIL01000102.1 GCA_018711305.1 Candidatus Coprenecus stercorigallinarum | reverse complement strand
GCATCATCGTCATCGGATATTCTGGGAATGCGGATTTCTTCGGTAACGGTGCTGTCTCCGAGTATGTCGGCAGTTTCATAATCGAAGCCGCTTTTGAATGATTCAAAAGAGGAGGATATGGAAGTGGCGATGAAAAATATGTCGGGATTTTTCCTGAGAATTTCGAAAAACCTGTCAGTCTCCTGTCCGCCGAGTTTCGAGAGGACGTCTTTTATCTGGTCGCAGATGATGAAGAACTGCCTGCCTGCAGTATATTCATTGTAGAACTGCCCGTGGTACATGACAAGCCTCCGGTAGATCTCGTGTATGTTTTCCCTTTTGGCGACAATGATGTTCTTGTCGCCCATGGAACGGGTCACGTATTCGTAGACGGCCCTTGTTTTCCCGGAGCCGGGAGACCCTGTGATTATCACAATTTTTTTTGCGAAATATCCGTTGTCCGGATCCAGTGCCTTTTCTATCCTGTAGTCGACCGACCTGCGTCTGAAGTATCTGTTCTCATCGAATCCGTATATGCTGTCGGCCCTTACCTTGTCGTAGTACAGGTCCATGGCCTTCAGGTCCTTTCCCTTGATGGACAGTCCTGGAAGCTGCATGGACATGAACAGGCTTTTGGAACAAAGCAGGTCGAATTCGTGACTGACCCTTGCGAGGAGGTCATTTGTATCGGAGAAATCGTTGTAGTACTGCTCGCTGTCCTGGACAAGCTGTTCCGTCTGCTCCCTTTTCCACTTTGAACGCATCTTGTCCTCGAGATATCCCAGCATATCCTGGAAGTCAACATCGCCTTCTTTTTTCTCAATGTGTATCGGATTGCTGCTGTGGAAGATGGATATTGTAGGTTTTCCGGTGGCCAGATACGAGTCGCAGGCGGCTTTGAGTTCGCTGAATGTCTTGCTGCCTACATGGTCCAGAGGAGCCAGGAGGACGAACCAGTCCATCTGCGGAATCGTCTCCAGATTGATTTTTATCTGAGTGGAGTCTTCCCCTGCAGTTTTGGGAAAGTCATCGCTTTCCAGTACCTGTCCGATGGCGTATCCCTTGGAAAGAAGATGGTCTTTCACATTCAGTTTGGCTGTGGTCTTTCTGGAAGTCGATATAAGTACATTGAGTTTCATGGCCTTTCGGTTCTGGCTGCTGTTTGTGATATGCCGTGGATTATGAACGGAATGTATTTGGAGATGACGATGTCGTTGGCCTTTGTGGAGGGGGGCAGGAGGGCATAGTCACGGATGTCGTAGTGGATGTAGGAGGCTTTGAGACTGTCCTTGCGATCATCCAGTACTTTCTGGTCTGGGCTGCTGCTGATGAAGCGGTCTTCCCCGGCTGTGACGGGGCGGTAGCCCAGGAGAAGTCCCTCTATGTTCCAGCGGTTGTGTTCCACTTCTGCGAGCAAGTTGTATTGCGCTTCGTCCAGCTTCACGATATTGCCTTTTGTGGGCTTGCCGATATCTTCGCAGTCCGTTATGCCGATGGAGCGGAGCTTGGTGGGGATGGAGCATGCGTTGTAGATGTTGGACCACTGCTTGACGATGGGCTTTCTCCTTCTGAGCTTTTCCCATTCATCGTTGACAGTTTTGTCAGTACTGTTTTCAAGTGTCTCGTCCAGATCATCAGTCTTTTGCGCATATGCGGCCCCATAGACGTAATTGACCCTTCTGGCCATAGCCTCGATGGTCCCGTCCAGGGTAAGACTGCCGCTTATCATGCCGAATGCCTTGAGGTTGGAGTAGTGTCTCTGTGATATGTTGTCGATGATGGAAGGTGTTATCCGCTGCTGTACGAGGACGGGGATCGCCTTGTCCCGGATACAGTCCGGCAGATACATGGCAGTGGCGATGGACTGGTGGGTGAGGTTCAGGCATACGGCTATGGTCATCATGGCATTGCTGTCTCCCGCCCAGTCGGAGAGCAGTCTGCGCACCGGCTCCGATTCTATGCGGCCGTGGACAAACTGCCATTCGATGTCGAGGAAGTCTCCTCCGAGGTGGCTGTAGGCAGGGGACGGTTCCCGCTTCTGTACGGTGCCGTTCTCGGTGTCGATGAAGGTGCTGTGTGACAGGTCGAAAAGATAGGGGTACGCCTGCCTGAACTCATCGGAACAGGCTCTTGCGTCCCGGTCGATGAAGGTGATGCGGGTCCTTTTGCTCCTGTCGCGTATGAAATTGGGGAAATGGGCGATGTGTGCGGCTTCTATGGCCATGGCTATGCCCATTTTGGACATTCCGATGATGACAAGGTGCACGAAACACTCTGATTCGTATGATATGGCGCTTCCGTAATCCAGCGGCTGGTATGTGATGTCGCCGGCACGGTTGAAAACAAGGACTTTCCTTGCCCAGTCCTCGTAGAAATTGAAGGGATAGAGGTTTATTTTTTCTTTGAATTCTTCCGGAATGTCCGAGAACTGGAATACACTGAATGTCGTGCGGTACTCCATCGACATACGGCATTTGAGCTTTTTGCTGTTCTCGGGTCTTGAATGGAGACAACAGATGTCACCTATTTTGTAGAGGCAGTCCACGTTGAGCGAGTCGTGGAAGTACTCGATATCGTCAATCTCTCCGCTCTCTCCGAGGATGTAGACTTCCTCTGCATCAGCCACGTGTATTGACTCCAGTTCCTTACGGGAGTCGCGGCTGCCATAGCAGACAAATATCCTCCGGCTTTCCTCCGGGGACAGTCCTGCGGTAAGACGGCGGCGCACGTTGTCGGCATCCTTTGTGGTGAGGATAACGATGTCTTTTTCCCCGGATTTGCGGAGCAGCTGGCCTGTCAGTTCGTCCAGCATGGGGTCAGCTCCTATGATTACGTAGTGCCCCGAGTGCCTGTACCGGACCAGGCCGTTGCGGTACCGCTCTATCCTGCGCTCTATGATGTTGGACAGGGTGGATATCAGCAGGCAGCCGAAGAGGAATGAACCGATGATGCTGGTGATGATGGCGATCCACCGTTCGCCGCCTCCGGCACCGGCCTGGTTGCCGGTATCGATGTAGTTGTTGTACACTTTCCAGAAACTCCAGTCTCCGAGGAATATCCCCCATAACAGAAAACAAAGGAGCAGGAACACTATGTTGATGGATACCAGCATAGCCACCTGCTTGAGGAAAGAGCTCTGTATGATGCGGTCTATCCTTATGGAGCACCTGCTGAGGAAGTCTTTCCGTCTGTTGTCCGGTTCAGTCATTCCGTGTGTTCTTTTTGATTTCGTATCCCAATTTGATTATCAGTTTCAGTGTGCCTGTGGCAGTCTTGCGGTCGTACTCCTTTTCACTTTCAGGGAGCTCTCCGTAAGGTATCAGGCAAGGGTGGGTACGGGCCCTGTCATCCCTTTCAGGACCGTAGACCCAACCCTCGTCCATTCTCGAACGTGCCCATACTTCATGGACATTCCCGGCTATCTTTTCCGTCAGTTCCAGAAGCCCGTCAGGCAATTGCACGTCACTCAGATCTGCAGGTGAGGGACAGTATGGCTTTGTATTTTTCATGAGTTTCAATGTCCTGGCGGCTATTTGAGGATCTGGGCGGTGTGGTTTTTGGTGTCTACTTTGGAGATGATGGAGGTGATGGTGCCGGTCTCGTCGATGATGTAGGTCTTGCGGAGGGTGCCGAGGGTGACTTTGCCGTAGTTCTTTTTCTCGCCCCATGCATCGTAGGCCTGGAGGATGACTGTGTCAGGGTCGGAGATGAGGGGAAAGGGCAGGGAATACCTGGCGATGAACCGCTGGTGCGAGGCCTGGCTGTCGCGGCTTACTCCGACAACGGCGTAGCCTTGGTCGAGGAATCTCTGGTAGTTGTCGCGGAGGTCGCAGGCTTCGGCAGTGCAGCCGGGGGTGCTGTCCTTGGGGTAGAAGTAGAGGACGAGCTTGCGTCCGGCGAAATCGGTGAGGCGGACGGTCCTGCCGTCTTGGTCGGGACCCTCGAAGTAGGGGGCTTTGTCTCCTGTCTGTAGCATGATTCGGAAATGAAATTAAAAAACCTGCCGGCGCCCGTAGTCCGGCAGGTTGTGGGTTAATGATTCTGTGGGTTAAAAGTAGAAGTTGAAGGAAATGTCCATTCCTACGTTGTCTCTGTTGAATCTGAAGCCGTGGGAAGAGGGTCTGAGCAGCTCTGTCCATTCCTCCACCTGGCCTGTAAGGTAGTTGTAGCCCTCGGCGGTATAGTAGTCTCCGCTCGAGAAGCGGTAGGCGGCGGTGAGGTAGAGTTTTGCTCCTACAGAGACCTTGGGGGCAACGAACCACTCTACTCCGGCATAGCCTGTCAGGCCTATGTAGTGGGTGGGGGTGGTGTTGAATTCACTGAGGTAGCGCTGGTATGAGACACCGGGCACATCAGGGTTGTATATGTCACTATAAAGGTCATCGCTTATTGAAGGCTGCTGGTTGATGCTGGTTATGGCATTGCCGTAGGAGTATCTGGTGTCATAGTATGAGAAGGCGTACATGATGCCGCCTCCGAATACTCCCTGCACCTTGCCTTTGCCGATACGGCGCTCTCCTCCGAAGGATACGTTGAGACCTGTTATCTGATCCTCTCTGGTGTCGATGACCTTGGCCCTGGAGAAGGGATCGAGGTACAGGGCGGCATCATCATTGGCGTAGTAGTTGTAGTGGTTGTAGTTGTATATCCAGCCTACATTCAGGAACAAGGCGGACTTGTCCGACACCATGTACTTGCCGGCGATGCTTACCAACGGTTGGGTAGAGGATGTGCTTATGATTTGTGAGATAGGGTTGGCAGATACCGAGAGCCCCAGGTCCCCGGCCTTGGGGAGGTAGTCCTCCTCGCTCTGTGCCTGGGCCGTAAATGGCAGGGAACACAGGGCGATGGCTGTGAGTATGGTCAGTATGTGTTTCATGTTTGTTCAGTTTAAGTGGATTAATAATTCCAACCGAAGTACGATGCTGCGGACGGGTTATTGTCTAAGATTAAGATCAGGTCGCTGTCAGGTGTGATGACGGTTGTGCGGACGCTGTTATCAGCTCTATACTCCAAAGGAATATATTCGTGCTCCTCAGATACATATACTGCAGGGGTATATTTAAGAGGATCTGAATGATAGAGTAATTGAAGAGTAGTGCTGTTCCACTCGTTACTGTTGTCCTGATACCAGAATGCGAAGTCCTTTACACAGCTGACGTATTGGGCCTGGACAGTTGCCGAGTAATTAGTGAAGAAGTCTTCAGGCAAGTTGACGGTGGCAGTGAATTCTCCGGTCGTGGCGTCTGACTGGGTGGTGCAGTAAATGGTACTAATATGGGAGCCATCGTATTTGTTGCTGAATTCAACTTGCAAATGCAACAGAATTCTGATTAATAATTTGTTTAAATTTTTCGTTTGGCGTGAGGTATCCAAGTC
>DVIL01000101.1 GCA_018711305.1 Candidatus Coprenecus stercorigallinarum | reverse complement strand
GCCAAACGAAAAATTTAAACAAATTATTAATCAGAATTCTGTTGCATTTGCAAGTTGAATTCAGCAAACGAGATGGCCCTGCTGTCAGGCACATCCGTGACCTCTGTCTTGGTGCAGCCTGCGAGGATAAGGGCTCCGGCTGCGAGTGCTGTTAGAATAGTTCCTTTCATGTTTTTTCAGTTTAAATTGTTATTAATATGTTTCTTATAATGGTAACTCTATGTTTTCCTCGTTTTCCCAGTCGTCTACGCTGACTTCGAAAAATCCGCCGCCGCCGTTGTCCGTGATTTCGATTCCAGGGATGGCGATGATGCCGCCGCAGGGCTGGAGGCTTATCTGTTCAGTGACGTCGTAGTTGGCGGAGAAGGCTTTGCCGCTTTCCAGCATTATTTCCAGGTTGAGGCCGAAGGTGTGGTCTCCCGGATCGTAGGTATTGCCCCTATTGTGGCCCGGTGCTCCGAATGTGCTGACTACTGCGAGAATGAAGGGGTCATGGATGAACGAGTGGCTTTCGTCGAACAGTACTGTGGCTGTTTCGTCTCCGGTGTGTCCGTCCTGCAGGTAGACTTTGGAGGCCATGCCGGAGAGGGCTCCGCGGGCGGAGCTTATCATCTCAATGCCTTCGGTGATTTCGAATATCACGAGGTATTTGTACACCAGTGGATCCAGCGTTATGCTGATGCTGTCGGGACGTGCGGAGACAACTCCGTCATATTGGCTTACCCATGCCCGGAAAAGCATGTCGGGGGAGTTGACGGTGGTCTCATCCTCGTGTGTGCTGTTGTAGGATGCTCTGGTCCGGGTACGGGTGGAAGCTGTGGCTTCCGCGTAGGAGTTCAGGCCGTCGAATATGATGTATTCGGTGTCGTTGTTGTAGAAGAGGATATCCTGCAGGCCTTCCTGAAGGCGGACGAGTCCGCCGGTGGAGTCGATATGTGTTGTGTTGACGGTGCCGGATTCGTGGTAGGACACGCAGGCGATGCCTTCTCCCGGATGTACCTTCATCCTGTCGAGCATACTTGCCATTCCGCCCCTGTCCCAGATGCTGTATCTTTCCTCCAGGAGTTCAAGGAAGGTGGAGTCACGAAGCCAGGACAGGTCCCATCCTGCCTTGACGAAAAGACTGACATTGAGACCGTGTTTGTCGTGGTCGTAGCAAAGTTCCTTGCGGCAGCCTGTAAGGGACAGCAGCAGGATTACGGATGGCAGCAGGATTGCTGTGACAATGCGTTTTCTCATGCCGCACCTCCTTTTTTACGTTTGTTGTAATCCGCGTCCCAAAGTCTCCATACAAATGCGAATTTTACTTTCAGCGGCCCAAAGTAGTGCATCTGGGAGGTCTGCTGGTATACGTAGTGGGTGCCGCCCATATACGGTACGGGGAGGTATTCCTCGTAGCGGGTGAACATGTAGCCTGCTCCGAGGCCGACCTCAAATGAAAGCGAGCGGCTGATGGGGAACATGTACCCGTAGCTGATTCCGACGAAGCCGGCTTCGCCCTGGTAGCCGCGTCCGCCGTTCTCGAGATCGTACCAGCTGCCGCCGGCGAACAATCCGAGGTAGTGGCCGTGCCACGGGCTTTTGGTCTTGAACCACCATCTGGCTTCGGGATAGATGGTGGCAATCTGGTAGAATCTGTGTGCAGGGTCCCTGCTCCACCATGCTACGGCACCGTGGGCTGCTATGGACCAGTTACGGTTGATGAGCCACTCTGCTTCGAGCGAGGGCATCAGTGCCGCGTCTGCCAGCAGGTTTGTCTTCAGGGCGAGGCGGTGTATGGGGATGTGCCCGGGCAGTGGCAGTGGTTCCGGTTGTGTATTTTTCATAGTCGCCATTTCCTGAGGTAATGTACGTACGGCTTTGACAGCCGGCTCCGTGGAGTATTCCAGCACTATCTCTACTCTTCTCAGTGCCGGGAAATGTTCCAGCATGAGGTGTCCGTAGACTTCGCCTCCGTCAAGGTCCATCAGGGCTTTTTTCCTGCCTCCTGTGACCTTGCCTCCTTCGGAGTGCCATATCGGTATGTTCCGTATGATGTGCAGTACCATGTCGCGTCCTTCGAATGCCTCTGAGTGGACAAGTGAACTGTCGAGGCCTGCCCAGTCAATGCCCATACCTCCTGCCGTGACTTTCTCTTCCGGTATCTTTATCCCGGAATGTTCCTCCACCCAACCGAGGATGGCGGATGCGCGGTCGAGGGAGAGAGTGATGTTGAATTGCGAGGCACCCTCAGGGGAGGCCCATCCTGCCATCTGCATCCGGAATCCGGGATTGCGGGAGTAGTTCTGCACTATTCTGACAATACTGTCCAATGCTCTCCGGTTGTCCTTCAGGGCCGGACTAATACGTGACCACCCCTGGTAGAAATATACCTTTACGGTATCGGTTCTACAGGTCTGGGCCTCCATCTCCCTGACGGATACGGACAGAAGCAAAGAGAGCGAGAATATAGCGTATAAAATCCTTTTCACTTAGGCCTTAAAAACAACAAAACATGAAACGCAGGTGTATTGGTTACTGAGTGGAAGAAACAGGAAGCTCTGAATGGCCTGGGTTCAGTTCTAAACTTTATAAAAAATTATTATAAACTCGGTATTATGTTTTTAACTAACTAAGTAAAATTACGATAAAATTTACAATCTGTAAGCGGTTCTACCGGCGGCACGTGCGATATGGCTTAAATTCACCATTTTGGGTGAAAATGCCTGTGAATGGAATTTTTACCCCTTTGAGTAATAAAATCGGGCGGAAATTCTGGAAAAATCGAGTGATTTCCGGGGAATTTTAAAAATTACCTGAATTCTTTCCAAGATGGAAATTTTTAAAAATTGCCTTAATAAACAGATGATTGACTATAAAAACCTTCGTTTAAAACGTATGCTGTGTGAATCAAAGCTAAAATTTTTTTTCAATTTACCAAATTACAGTGTGCAGAATGACTTGTAATACGAATGTAAAAATTTTGAAATGAAACCGAAATTGTTTATGAAATATGTTTTTAAACGAACGTTTTTTTCTTTACATTTCCAGTGTTGCGGAAAAATGGGAATGTAACGCAAAGGCTTTATAATCAGTATATTAAGGTTTGAAGGGGAGGATCTGTAATCCGGATAAGATAATCTTATTCAAACGAAAACGTCCTGCCATACGGTCATGGCAGGACGTTTTGTTGCAGTATCCGGGATACTGCCCTGTATATCAGTGGCTTGCTCAGCCGGCAAGGATGGTGCGCATCTGTGCTGCCATTTCTGCGGCAGCGGAGGCGGCGGCGTCTGCAAAGTCTTCTCCGGAGGAGGCGTAGATGATGCCTCTCGAGGAGTTGACCAGAAGGCCGCAGCGGGAATTGAGGCCGTGGCGGGCCACTTCGGTCAGGGAGCCTCCCTGTGCACCTACTCCCGGCACGAGGAAGAAATGGTCGGGGCAGTAGCGGCGTATCTCGGACAGTTTCTCGGGACGGGTGGCTCCCACAACGAACATGAGGCGTTCCCGGGAGGAGCCGAATTCGGAGTCCACGTTATTCACGGTGTCGCGGATTACCCGTTCATACAGAGGCATGGGCTGTCCGTCCTGCGGTGTGCCGCAGACGTCGAGAGTCTCCAGCTCCTCGGCTGATTTGTTGGAGGTCATGGCCAGTACTATGCCCCATTTGCCCTGGTGCTTGAGGAACGGCCGGATGGAGTCGCTGCCCATGTACGGCGCGAGGGTGACGGCATCGAAGTCCATGGTCTCGAAGAAGGCTCTGGCGTAACGGTCGGCGGTGTTGCCTATGTCCCCGCGTTTGGCATCGGCGATTATGAATATGTCAGGATATTTTTCGCGTATGTAGCGTACGGTTTCTTCCAGCTGCTGCCAGCCGGATGCTCCCTCAGCCTCGTAGAATGCCGTGTTGGGCTTGTATGCTACGGCGTAAGGTGCGGTGGCGTCGATGATGGCCTTGTTGAATGCCAGCATAGGGGCATCGCTGTGGCGCATACTGATGCAGGCCGGTATTTTGCCGGGGTCAGTATCCAGACCCACGCAGAGGAAGGAGCCTTTGCGCAGGATATTTCCGTAAAGTTCGGAGCTGTCCATCTCGGGTCTGTTAGAAGTATTTGTAGAACAATGCTATCGATTCCATGCCTTTCTCGAACTGTGAGAGCAGGTAGCTCTCGTTGGGAGAGTGGATCGTGTCTCTCTCGAGGCCGAAGCCTATCAGCAGGGGGTCGGCTTTGAGTATCTGCTGCATCTCGGCCAGAATGGGAATCGAGCCGCCTCCGCGGCTGGGTACGGGCTCTATGCCGTAGACTTCACGGATGGCCCTGGATGCTGCCTGGTAGGCGGGGGATGAAATAGGTATCAGGAAGCCGTTGCCGCCGTGGTGTGTGATGACTTTCACGCGCACTCCCTTGGGTACGTGGCTTTCGATATGTCTGGCGAAGAGTTCCGCGATGTGTCTCCAGTCCTGGTTGGGAACCAGACGCATGGATATCTTGGCGCGGGCGGTGGTGGGGATGACGGTCTTGGCTCCTTCTCCGGTGAATCCGCCCCAGATACCGTTGACATCGAGACAGGGACGGATGCCGGTACGTTCGGGTGTGGTGTAGCCTTTTTCACCGTCCACGTCCGGAATGTCGAGGAAGCGCCTGTATTCGTCCAGGTCGAAGGGGGCACGGCCGAGCAGTTCGCGGTCGGCTTTGGAAAGCTCCACAACGTCATCGTAGAAGCCGTCGATGGTAATGCGTCCGTCAGCATCGATGAGGCCGTCCACTATCTTGCACAGTGCGTTGAGGGGATTGACTACTGCACCGCCGTAATGGCCTGAGTGCAGGTCCTTGTTGGGGCCTGTGACTTCAATCTCCATGTAGGTGAGTCCGCGCATGCCGCAGTTGATGGAAGGTACGTCCTCACCGATCATGGTGGTGTCGGATACCAGCATGATGTCGCAGGCGAGCAGGTCCTTGTGCTCTTCCGCCCATGAAGCGAGGCTGGGGGAGCCTATCTCTTCCTCCCCCTCGAGGATGAATTTTATGTTGTGTCTCTGGAGGCCGTTCCGTACGAGGTACTCGAAGGCCTTGATGTGCATGAATGACTGGCCCTTGTCATCGTTGGCCCCGCGGGCGTAAATGGCTCCGTCGCGGATTTCAGGCTCGAAGGGGGCCGATTTCCACAGTTCGATGGGGTCTACAGGCTGTACGTCGTAGTGGCCGTAGACGAGAATCGTTTTAAGGGAGGGGTCGATGAGCCTTTCGGCATAGACCACCGGATGTCCTGTTGTCTCATATACTTCGGCCCTGTCCGCTCCGGCCTCCTTAAGCAGGGAGGTGAGCTTGCGGGCGCATGCATACATATCGTCCTTGTGTGCGGGTTCGGAGCTGACTGAAGGGATTCTCAGAAGCTCGAACAGTTCGGAGAGGAATCTCTCGCGGTTGGCTTGGTAGTAATTCTTCATGGGCGTATGGTATTATTGGTTGTTGGTCTTTTTGAGTTCTGCAATCACGGTCTCTGCACCTGTAACCTTGTCTCCTATCTTGACTTTTACTTCGGAGCCGAGAGGCAGGAACACATCGGCTCTGGAGCCGAACTTGATGAAGCCTATCTGCTCTCCGGCCTTGAATGGCTTTTCGTATTCAGCGTAGCAGACCACGCGCCTTGCAAAGAGGCCGGCGATCTGACGGCAGAGCACTTCCGTGCCGTCTTCATTGCGGAATACGACTGTGGTCCTCTCGTTCTTGGTGGAGGACTTGGGATGCCATGCAGCGAGGTAGTTGCCTCTGTGGTAACGGAAAAAAGAGATGATTCCGGTTACCGGAGCCCAGTTGACGTGGACATTGAAAAAGGACATGAATACCGAAATCTGGAGTCTGCGGTCATGGAAATACTCGGGCTCTTCGACTTCCTGTATGATGACGACTGTGCCGTCTGCAGGCGCCGTGATTCTGTGCGCGTCTCCGGCGGGGGTGCGTTTCGGGTTACGGAAAAAGCACATGAAGAATACGGCAAACCCTACCGGAATGAGGGTTAGTATCCAGCACAGTACCGGATGTGCCCCGAAGTAGAATGACGAACCTCCGAGTATCAGGGCGAATACGAGTGATATCGTGATAATTGGAGCGCCTTCCTTGTGAATATTCATCGTGTGTCGGTTTTAGTAAATTATAATCCGGATATCATAATGTACAGGACGGAAACGGGGAATGCCAGCAGGGCACCGTCGAAGCGGTCCAGCAGCCCGCCGTGTCCGGGCATGATGCGGCCTGCGTCCTTGACTCCAAAGTTACGCTTTAATTGCGATTCTACCAAATCTCCGATGGTGGAGGATATATTCACCAGTACCGATAGCGCGAGGCAGTGGTACCACGGGAAGTCCACGAGGGAGAAATGCCCGGAGCACCATCCGGCGGCCAGTGCCAGTACGAGCCCTCCGAAATATCCTTCCCAGCTTTTCTTGGGAGAGATGGAGGGGAAGAGCCGGTGTCCGTGTTTCTGTCCGAAAGCCATGCCGCTCAGGTAGGCGCCTACGTCGGAGCTCCAGATGATGATCATGATGGCCAGCAGCACTCTCCCGTCGAAACTGCCGTCAGGGGAGAATACCGTCATGTTGGTGAGGGCAAAAGGCAGGGCAATGTAGATAACCGATGCCAGTATGAAGGGGGTGGTACGGTATGCATTGCCTTCCTTTGTATAAAGCACAGCAACAAAGATCAGTGATATCATCACCGGCAGTACGAGCAACCATTTGCCCGCGAGTCCGTATCCTGCGTGCAGGAAGAACAGCAGGAAAGTGAGGACGCCGGTAATGACGGCCAGTATCCTTGCGGCCGTCTCATGAGGACCGACCGTGATTTTCAGGTATTCGGTCATCATGATGACCACTGCTGCGGAGAACAGCACACAGTAGGCTGCCGGATGCCACAGCAGGGCTGTCAGAAAGAGAGCCAGGAATACGGCTCCGCTAAGCGTTCTGATCAGCAGGTTTCTCATGATTCTCGGCAGTGTCAGTGGGGGTGTTGTCCGGAATGCTTTCGGATTTGCCTGTGCCCGGGCGCTCTCCGAATATGCTGATCAGGTCCTCGTTGAATATCACTTCCCTTTCAAGCAGCATCTCTGCCAGCCTGGTGAAGCCGTCCATGTGCTCGCGCAGCACTTTCAGGGCTGTCGTGTGGGCCTGGTCAATGAAGCCCTTGGCCTCTGCATCGATCAGTTCTGCAGTCTTTTCGCTGTAGGGCTTGCTGAGGTTGTAGCCGGAGTTGCCCGACGAGTCGTAGAAGGAGATGTTGCCCACCTTGTCGCTCATGCCGAAGTAGGTGACCATGGCGTAGGCCTGCTTGGTGGCTTTCTCGAGGTCGTTCATGGCTCCGGTGGATATCTTTCCGTTGATGATTTCCTCGGCTGCGCGGCCTCCGAGGGTTGCGGCCATCTCGTCCATCATCTGCTCGGTGGTGGTTATCTGCCTTTCCTCGGGCAGGTACCAGGCGGCACCGAGGGCGTTTCCACGGGGTATGATGGTGACTTTCAGCAGAGGATTGGCATTGGGCAGCCACCAGCTTACTGTGGCGTGGCCTGCCTCATGGTATGCTATGGTACGCTTTTCTGCGGGCGATATGATCTTGCTGCGTCTTTCCAGTCCGCCTACGATGCGGTCGATGGCATCGAGGAAGTCCTGGCGGTCTACGGCCTTCTTGTTCTTGCGGGCGGCTATCAGTGCGGCCTCGTTGCAGACGTTGGCTATGTCCGCTCCGGAGAAGCCGGGGGTCTGCTTGGCCAGGAACTCCATGTCGAAGTTCTCCACCAGCTTGACCTTGCTCAGGTGCACCTTGAATATCTCCAGACGCTCGTTCTGCTCGGGCAGGTCCACGTGGATCTGGCGGTCGAAGCGGCCGGCCCTCATGAGGGCCTTGTCGAGGATGTCGGCGCGGTTGGTGGCGGCGAGGATGATGACTCCGGAGTTGGTCCCGAAGCCGTCCATCTCCGTGAGCAGCTG
>DVIL01000100.1 GCA_018711305.1 Candidatus Coprenecus stercorigallinarum | reverse complement strand
TTATGCAAGAAATAAAAAATGGAATTGATAGAACCCACCTAAAGATTGTTGTTGGTATTTATTGTAAATAAATATCAGCCGCCGGCGCCCTCTTCAGATCGGGGCCATTTACTATGCAGGGAATAATATATCTTGTCAACTTTGTCTGAATATATAAATGTCGGACAGTTCTCAAACTTTATAACTTCAATTAAGGTTAATAATCAATTTTATTCCGGTTGGTTATAGTACATTGTAAGTAATTTCTCAACCACTTGGCGAAAAAGGGCCGCAAATCTACAAAAAAATATTCTAAAAACAAGTTCTGTTCTGTTTTCTATCAATTATCCTGTTCTGCTATTATAAAAAAATTTTAATTATCATTCTGTATAATAGACAGAACAGAATGATTTTTTCCGCTTATCTTGAAAAGAAGATTTCGAAGATGGAGAGAAGATCCAGCGCAAGACCGGTCATGCCTGTTCAGTCCTATCACGAACTGGTCTCCTCCCACACGGCAAGACGCAGATACGAAATGCCAGCGGGCACATGAGCGAAGAGTCTTTCAGACGTTATCTGTGTCAGAGTCAAAAATAAAAACGCTTATTCTGCCTTCCAGTCCTCTATTGTTCCGGTGGCGGAAGAAAAGCCCGCGCCTATCCGGAGGACCGTGCGGGAATCCGAGGCGTAGGGACGGGCATAGCCGCGTTCCTCTATCTGCCGCAAGGCTTCCGAGGCTGTGCCGTCAAGCTTGAACTCGAAGATGTAGACATACTTCGGAGTCTCCACGATGCAGTCCACGCGTCCCTGGCTCTGAGGCTGTTCCACTGTGACCGCGTAGGTGCTTATCATTTTGAAAACCCGGATGCGGCGAGGGAGACAAAGCCTGACTTGACCTCATTGTTCGGAAAATCCAGCAGGAACGAAGTGGTGGAACGGTCGTAATCCTTTATCGTCAGATAACCGCTCTGGTAGATCATCGGCAGGGGCTTGTCATACTCGTCGACAAGCACCACGCAGCGGCGGCCGGTACGTTCGTGAGCACAGCGGAGGACCTCCACAAAGCGGTCACCGATGCCAGTATACCGTCCGGTACTTCCATACTGGTCCTCCCACCCGGACACCATGGCCTCTATCTTACGGTCGAGGGCCCCAGGCTCGGTGAAGTTGCTGCCGTTGAAGTCGATGTGGAACACCGGGTACTCGGCCCACTCCTTTTCCATGGACTCTATAGCAAGACCACGGAACAGCTCCTTGCGGCCGAGGAAGTAATTCTTCAGTGTGGAAACCAGAAGGCTCTTTCCGAAGCGCCTCGGGCGGCTCAGAAAATAGATTTTCCCGGTTGTCAGCAACCTGTAGACCAGGTCTGTCTTATCCACGTAGACGTAGCCGTCTTCGCGGATCTGCTCGAAACTCTGGATGCCTATCGGATATTTCAACATGGTGACTCTGCGTATTTCTCGCAAAGTTACACAAAATATCCGAGCAACCGATATTTTCCCGACTGGGTATCAGAAGGAGTATCCGAGGCCTATGGAGAAGGAATTCGTCAGCGGTGACCGGGCGTCTGTCCCGATGATGTACGCCGCGTCGACATGTATGCCGAGAATCCTGAAGCCTGCCCCGACGGAGGCGTAGGAAGGGATGACGCCTGAGGTACTGGATGAGCCGTAGTGGTAGCCGGCACTCACCCTCACCATATCGTTCCAGGCATATTCTACGCCGGCTTCCCCGAACAGAGCAGTGCCCTTGAAGAGCATTCCGCCCTGCAGGGAGACGGTGAGCGCATGCCTCCTGTCAGCCCCGAAGGTCTGGACAGTGCCGGCGCCGAGCTTGAAATTGGCCGGCAGGCCGTAGGCCGAGGCCCCTCCGTAATTGACTTTCGAGCCGATGTTCGAGACTGTGGCTCCGAGTCTCAGATATTTCAAGTCCAGCATGGCTCCGAAGTCGGCCGAGACCGCACCTCCCTTCTTAGGACCTCCGATGTCCGAGTGCACATAGTGCACGTCAGCTCCGAGGGACAGTATCGGCAGAATCCGGAAGGCAAGACCTATCCCCGCCGTCATCTCCTTCGGCGTAAAACTGCCTGATACAAGTCCGCCGGCATCAGTGATGTCGTAGGGAGAATGGGAAAAATACTTGATTCCGGCCGATACGCTCATGAAGCGGGCCACACGTCCGTATCCGGCGGCGGCAATGACATGGTTGCCCGCCCCGGAGGGTTGCCAGAGACCGTAGGACACGGCAGCATCCATGGTCGCTGTGGAGAGAGCCGGAGCGGCTGCATTATTCCACATGGAAAATGCCGTGGCCTCCAGGGAGACGCCGGCGCCGGCCATTCCGGCAGTGCGCGCATCGGGGTTGTAGTCCAGGAACTGTACTGCCTGCGCTCCGGCAGTCAGCGGCAGAAGGAGAACTGCTGCAAGGAGATATGCGGATATGTGTTGTTTCATCTTGACCATCATAGTTTTACGATATTTCGTTTGACTTCGTTGCCTTCATAGTTGACAATAACGGTGTACGTGCCTCCCGGCATTCGGCCCATGTCTATGGCCGCAGGGGAGAAGACGCTGACGCTCACATCCTTGTCATAAACGGTCGCACCCGAACCGGATACTATGCGCACATGTCCCTGCGAGTCGGTGCCGGCCCGTACATACAGAGTGTCCGTGACCGGATTGGGATAGATATCGACGGGCTGGGAGCCGTCCCTCACCACTATTCCAAATGAAGTCGAGACCTTCTCGCCGAGGGCGTCGGTGCCGGTAACAGTGGCGGTCATGGAGCCGTAGGTCATGGGGGTGATAATGAGGCTCTGCCGGTTTATTGCGATATTGGCGACATCGAAGGAGGTGACATCCACCGACAGTGCAAGGGCCTCTCCGTCAGGGTCGGAGAAGTACTCATTCATGTCCATCGTCACAGCCGGAGCGTTCATCGCGCTGAACACCACTCCTTCAGGGTCTGAATTCTTGACGGGAGGGTTGTTGGGCTCCACGGTATAGGTTACCGTCACCTCGTCGTACATCCCGTAGGGATCCGATGCGCGGAGCACGGCCTCATGCGTACCGGGCGTCGATGACGTACCCTGAATATACAGGGTCAGAGTGTCTTCCGCCAGTGAGACACTCAGGCTTACGGTGTCCGGGCCGGCAGTCGCGGTAACCTCGTGCCCGTCCTCCTCGCTGACCAGAAAACGCAGCCTGCCGGTCTGCCATGCCTTGATTCCGATCGAAGTGCCGTCCACGGGAGTAAGCACCGGAGCGTGGTTCTCCCCGGTGGTCACCTTTATGACAGTCGACAGGGGTGAGGCGACTCCTCCGTAATCAGTCGCTACGGCCGCCACATAGTAGTCGGTACTGAATTTCTCCACAGTAAGCACGTCCTCGAGCACATCCCGGGGATTGAGGTCTCCCACCAGATAGCTGCTGAACATGGCGCTCTCATAATTCGAGGAGGTCAGGGCAGTCTCGCTGTAGTAGACATAGATCATGTTGGGCTTGGTATCATCCGGATCGGACGGGACTGTGAGGGAGAAATGAATGTTGTTCGACACCGCTTCCGCCTTGAAGTTCCCTACGGCCGCAGGCGGGAGGCTCTTCGTACCCACTACTGCCCTGTAGGCGTCCACCAGCCCCTTGCCGATATACTTGCTGCGGTTGTACGCGCTGATGTCGCGCACAGTTCCCTCAAGTGTCTTCCTCAATGCGGTGGAGGTATAGCCCCTGCGGGCATTCTCCGACACTATCAGAGCCGCCACTCCGGAAACGTGGGGGCAGGCCATCGACGTGCCCTGCATATATCCGTACTGATTTCCGGGCAGGGTGCTCATCACCTGACGTCCCTTCTGCACGTCTCCGCCCGGAGCTGCTACATCCACCCAGCTGCCGTAGTTGGTATAGTATGCCGCACGGTAATCGGCCCCGATGGCTCCCACGGCCACACACTTCTCGTATTCACCGGGATAACCTACATCCCAGCCGTCATTGCCGGCAGCGAAGATTACTATGCCTCCGGCCATCGGTCCGGTCTGATTGCCACCTTTCCTGCCACGCTCATCATATCCGGCATTCTCCGTAAAATAGTCAATAGCATCCTTATCATACTGCGGTGTGTAGCTCCCGGCCGCATCCTGGTAGGAATCGAAACTGTAGCCCCAGCTGTTCTGGGCTATGACCGCTCCGTGGTCGGCCGCCCACTTGATTGCCTCAGCTCCCGAGCCTCCATCCTCTCCCTGGAATATCTGGCAGGACATGATCCGCACCCCGCTCGACGTCGAGCCGTTTCCCCCGGCTATACCGCATACGCCCTTGCCGTTGTTGTTGACAGCGGCTATCGTTCCGGCCACATGCGTACCGTGATCGTCGGCGGTCACCAGCGGTCCTCCCGAGACGAAGTTCCAGCCGTATGCACGGTCTCCGCTCTGCTCGGGATTGCGCCACATGTTCGCGGCAAGGTCCTCGTGGGTGTAGTCAACACCGCCGTCCACAACGGCCACGATCACCTCGGAACTGCCAGTGACGCCGCGGTTCCACACCGGGATCACGTTGATGTCCGAACCGGCAACCGAGTTGTTGAGGGAACCGTCGTTGTAGTAGTGCCACTGGTCCGGCAGCATAGGGTCGTTGAAGATGTCCGTGGCGGCAGAACGCTCTGCGGAGGACTTCCGGGACGGAGCGACAGGCACAGCGGTACCATGCCCCACCCTCACTGTCTTAGGACAATATTCCACAATGTCGATCCCTTCGACAGACTCCAGACCCGTGCCGGCACGGGTCAGTGCCGTGGACGGGTCGAAATACACGTTGTACCAGAGGTGCAGGCCCGCCTCGCGGGTCCTCGCCTCGAACTTGCCGGCGGGAGGGAAGGTCCTGCGCATGCCGGTAGCGCCTATCGATGAGGCCAGTCCGTCTATGGACTTAACCCCTGAGGAGGACAGGGTGACCCGCCCTTCATCATCTGTCTTGAGGCTGTCGGCAAGGGGGCCGCTGAGCTTCACGCGTATCATGTCGGGCTCGAACGCCGATACCGGCACCTCGCGGCCGTGGTACTCCACAGTACTCTGGAGATCGGTCTGCTCGTCCCTGGTACATGAAACGGAGCCAAGCAGGGAGGCCGTCACGATGAGGACGGCTATGGGGAATATCGTCTTTTGCATGGTGTCTCTTGGGTATGGTTATTTGTCTTTGAGGAAGTCCACCAGAAGTATCAGGCTACCGGGGTCCTTCCACTTTATCCTGTTCTGCTTCAGGTATGACCTGAATGCGGCCCTATCATCCTTCGGAAGGCTTTTCTCGATGTCGGAACGCACTGCGCGCCAGACCTTGCCGCCGGTGACGATGTAGTACTCCTCGAGAAGGTCGAACTCACGCCCGCCGCTCTTCTCCTGAAGAAGCAGCATGTGGTTGGTGTTCACCCCCTGCTGAAGGTTCAGGGAACTGTAGGACTGCACGGCCTCGGTGTTGGCCTGCATGCCGTAGGCCCCCGTCCCTACCATCAGGGCCTCGAAGTCTCCGGTGATGTGGTCGGCTACGAACCCGTCGGGGCTCTCGGCCTCCACGCGCATCATGTCGCCGTTCACCACCATGAACTTGTCCGGACGAGGGCCGATCTCCACGTAGAAGATGTCCCCCGCACGGGCCTCCTTCACCACGCCGTCGTCGATGTAGTGAAGACGTCCCTTCAGAAGGTGAACGTTGAGCTTGTGGTAGACCTTCTGCCCACCCTGCATGTAGATCACGCCGTCCTCGAAGTCGGAATAGAGGTACGGCCAGGTAGTGGTGTAGGGCTGCGCCATAAGGCTGGCCGACAACAGAAGAAGGGTCAGGGTCATTACTATATTTCTCATAACTGTCATGGGTTCTCGTTGCTGATAAAAAAAGGCTGCCTCAGACGGGCCGGGGCAGCCTTTGAAAAGTGTATGCAATTAAAAACGTAAATTAGTTTTTAACGCCGGTGCATCCGGCGAGGATGATTCCGTAGTACGAACCGGCAGAGGGATCAGCGCACAGGGCGGGACCCAGAGTGGGGAAAGCGATGTTTGCACCGCCATTGGTAATCTCTATTGTCATATTACCTGAGGACTCGATGTTGACTCCCTGAGCGTCGATACCGTAGAGGAAGCATGTGCTTGTTGTTTCAGTGGACTGCTGTCCTAAAGGTACTGAGATGCTTTCAGGGGTAATGCCGTCCGCTGCCATTGTTACGGTTCCGTAGAATCCGCCAATGGTCTGGCTGTCGATAATTCCGGAGATCCACACTACTGTAACGTCCTCCTCGTCCTTTTCAAATGTCATGTTCCAGGATACCGGGCCATTGAAGTAGGATGTTCCGCTCATGGTGTATGAGCCGAGAATAGCATTCAGAGGATGGTCGATATCTGCAATGGTAATCACGCAGGAACTTTCGCTGCCGGCATTAACTGAACCGGTACTCTTGAACTTGAGGGTAAAAGCCTTATCTCCGGTATAGGCTCCGGCTTTAGGGCTATAAAGTACTATTTTAATAGTCTGAGTACGGTTTTCGCTGTCGAAGTTGAGCACTCCGTTGGCATCGAGCAGATCAAAGTCGACACCGGCTATGGCCGTGCTGTCCACTGCCTCGTAGCTGACAGTTGTGCTGATGCCCGCTACGGATGCAAGAGTGACATAGACATCAACTGTATCTGTCAGTCCCGCTTCGGGCTCGTTGAACTGATAGCCCGTGGCGTCGAATGCTACAAAGGCATCGTTGTCGTCGAACACGGGGTAGCTGTTCAGGTTACAGGATGCTGCTGCCAGTGCTCCCAGCACGAGGATGCTTGTATATAAAAGTATCTTTTTCATTTCTTTTCGCGTATTAGATTAAAAACCCTTAGTCTGTGTAAGATTCTTGTTGACGTCTCTCTCGGAGCGGGAGATAGGCATAGCCCAGAATTTGTTGTCAGCACCGCTGATGCTGGGAGTGCCTCTTCTGCTGGCCTCGTCATTGGTGGTAGTGTAATTTATCTGAGCCCATGTATTGCCTGCAGTAGCAAGGCGGGCAGTGGTGAACCAGTACTGTCCCTCGAAGCAGAACTCGAGCATGTACTCTTTCCAGATAGTCTGGTCTCCTGCAGAAGTAGCGGGAGTAGCTCCGCGGTTATTTCTGATTGTATTCAGGTCAGACAGGGCAGATGCACCTGCTATTACTGCACCGTGGTTCAGCGCCTCGGCTCTGATCAGATACATCTCGGAGAGACGGAGCACGATGGTGTTGTTCTGGTCGGGGGTTCCGGAGACATCTCCAAGACCCTTGCCAGGATATTTCATAGGCCAGTAATCTCCGGAAGACTGAGCAGGGTCTGTGCAGAACATCGCTCCGTCTGAGTTGGGGCCAATGCCTTCCCTTACACCTTTCTTGCCCCTGACATCATTGGCCTCGTATGCATCATAGATGAGGGGAGAAGCGCAGACATCGGCATATCCGTTGGGATTGGTCATGTGCGCGGGTGCCTCCCAGTATGCATCGTAACCGTTGGCCTTTATACCGAATACTTCGAAAATAACTTCTCCGTCACCGGCAGTATTGCCCCATACTTCAGAGTATTTGTCAGCCGTCCACATGGTGTAGTCACCGCTGCCGATGACTTTGGTCGCATAGTCGGCTGCAAGCTGGTATTTGCTCTGATCACCGGAGAAAGTGGCGTCATAGAGGTAAACCCTTGCGAGGAGGGCCTTGATGGCACCGGGTGTAGCTACAGCGCGGGGGCTGCTCACTCCGGAACGGGTATAATCGGCAGCCATGAGACCCTCGGCATCGGTAAGGTCCTTCTCGATCTGGTCATAGACCTCGCGGATGGTGTTCCTTGCAGGCTGCTCGGTGGAGGTCTTGTCGGTAATCAGGATGACGGGCACACCGTTGTCAGGGTCTGTAGAAGTGCTGTAGGAACGCAGCAGGTCGAAATGGGAAAGGGCCCTGAGGAAGAGGCACTCTGCCCTGAGGTTGTCAAGATCCTGCTGTGACACGAAGCTGCTCACAAGTTCCTCGCCGTTGAGATCGAGCTGCTCGAGCACGTTGTTGGCGGCCGAGATCACGTAGTAGGCATTGCTCCACAGTCCCCATGTCGAATTCTCGTTGTAGTTCAGGGTAAATCCTGTCATCATACGTCCCGATGTAAAGTCAGACGATACTGGCCATGCTGCCAGACCGGCCTTGGTGTCGGCATCGAGGATGAAGTATGTACCGCCGTACCACGAATTGGAGGCAAGCGGTGAATATGCTCCGAAAGTAGCGTTGTTCAGACCGTTGTAGGTGGAGAGCAGCTGCTCGGTACTCTGGGAGGTGATGGGCTCCTGTACGAGGAAGTCCTTGCAGCCTGTGAGTACCAATGCCGAGAACATCACGCTTATTATCAATATCTTTTTCATCATTCAGTCTTTTTAACGTTTAGAAAGTGATTTCAATACCGCCGACGATGGTCTTGGTCATGGGGTAGATACCGGCACCGATACCGGTGGAACCCCTTTCAGGATCGAAATAGGACACATCGTGGAATGTGTAGAGGTTAAGACCGCTCACGTAGAGCTTCAGACCCTGGAGCTTGATCTTCTCGAGGGCGCTCTGGGGCAGGTTGTAGGACAGGGTGATGTCCTTCAGACGGATATAGCTGCCGTCCTCGAGCCAGCGGTCGGAACCGAAGTTGTAGGACTCGGAGCTGTTGCCGGCCACAGGACGGGGGTTGGTGCCTGTATCACCGGGATTTTTCCAGTAGTCGAGGGCGTAGATGGACTGGTTGGTTCCCATCTGGTTACCGTCAGAGGTGTAGTAGCGGTTCTCGAGGAGATATACCTTGTTGCCCCACTTGTACTCGAAGAATGCGCTCAGGCTGAGTCCCTTCCAGGATACGGTGGTGTTGAATCCTCCGTAGAGCTTGGGCTCGGGAGAGCCTGCATAATAGTAGCGGGACTTGTTGTAATCGTTTGTGAGCGAACCGTCTTCGGTTACCCAGAGGGCCTCACCGTTGGAAGGGTTCACTCCGTAGTAGTCACGCAGGTAGAAGGTGTAGAAATTCTCACCCACGATATGCCTCAGGCGGGAGTCTCCGCTGTAGGAGAGGAATTCGTTGTCACCGAGGTCGAGGACCTTGGACTTGTTCCATGCCAGGTTGGCTCCTACGGACCAGTTCCAGTCGTCGGTGCGGATGATCTCACCCTCGAGCTGTACCTCGATACCGGTGTTCTTCAGAGAGCCGATGTTCATGAAGTTGGATGTGAATCCGGAGGTTGCGGGCACCCTCTTGTTGAGGAGCATGTCGGTGGTCAGACGGTCGTAGAACTCGACGGTACCGGTCAGGCGGTTGTCGAAGAACCCGAAGTC
>DVIL01000099.1 GCA_018711305.1 Candidatus Coprenecus stercorigallinarum | reverse complement strand
AGCCACAGCCACAGCCACAGCCGCGTCCCTCCTCCCCGAGAATGCCCGGACTTTCCCTGAAGAGCCTTATGGACTCCGCCGGAAAACAGTCACAGTCCCAAGGCGAGGAGACCTTCTCAGAGGAGCCGCTTACTTTCGAATCCATGATGAACGCCTGGCAGGCCCTCGCCGACCGGGAGAGATCGTCCGGCCGCAGTTCGCTGGCTACAGCCATGCTGCACCACAGTCCCGGCATGGATATTGAGACAAGTACCGTCACATTCTTTGTAAGCAACAGTTCACAGCGCGACTGGATACTGGAAAAGGCGAGAACGAGAATGGAAGCGGCACTCAGACAGGAGCTGCACAACCGAAAAGTAAAAATAGACGTCCGGATCTACGAATCCGCTGAAGGAGAGAAAGGCTCCAATCCATATATGCCTGAGGACAAGGCCAAATTCCTCGTCTCCAGACAACCGGAGCTCAATGAACTGGTCAAGGACCTGGAACTGGACGTAAAATAACAACATAAGAGAGCATGAAGCTTCACAGCGAGAACCTGGTAAAGAAATACGGTGCAAGGACCGTGGTCAAAGGAGTATCCATCAATGTTGAACAAGGTGAGATAGTGGGCCTGCTCGGTCCTAACGGAGCCGGAAAAACCACGAGTTTCTACATGATTACCGGCCTGATAAAGCCGAACGACGGACACATTTTCCTCGACAACGAGGAGATCACAGAACTGCCTATGTACCGCCGCGCCCAGAAAGGGCTGGGCTATCTGGCACAGGAAGCATCCGTGTTCCGCAAGATGTCGGTTGAGAACAACATCCTGTCAGTCATGGAGTTCTCCAAATTCTCAAAAAAGGAAAGACGCGACAGGCTGGAATCACTCATTGACGAATTCGGTCTTGCCAAAGTGCGCAAAAGTTACGGAATCCAGCTCTCCGGAGGAGAAAGACGCCGCTGCGAAATCGCCCGCGCCCTTGCCATTGACCCCAAGTTCATTCTTCTGGACGAGCCGTTTGCAGGAGTCGACCCCATCGCTGTAGAAGACATCCAGCACATCATTGCCAAACTGAAGACCAAGAACATCGGCATCATTATCACCGACCACAATGTCCACGAGACACTGGCCATTACCGACCGTGCCTACCTACTCTACGAGGGCAGTATCCTCGAGAGCGGTACTGCAGAAGAACTTGCATCCAATCCGGAAGTCCGCAAGAAATACCTCGGCCAGAACTTCGAGCTGCGCAAAGCCGTACTCCGCCCAAGGGACTAAGCCCCGTTACCGGCACCTGCCATTCCGGAAATGGCATCAGCGACTTTCTCGAGCTGCCAGCGGGTAGTAGAGGTCGCGCCACAGATTCCTACGATATCGTCTTCCCGGAAAATACCGGCAGACAGTTCATCGGCACTTTCAACCTTCCATGAACGGGGATTCACTGAACGGCAGAGTTCGAAGAGCACCTTGCCGTTGGAACTTTCGCGGCCGCAGACAAAAACAATAACGGAACAGGCGGCAGCGAACTCCTTCAGAGTCCTGTGACGGGAAGACACATGCCGGCAGATGGTATCGAATACCTCTATGTCCGCATTGTCCGCAGCACCTACGGCCTTCTGCAGACAACCGGCAATGGCCGCAAACTCCTCAGGGTCCTTGGTCGTCTGGGAAAACAGGGCGAGCGGACGGGACGGGTCTATTGTCCCTGACGCAAGTTTCTCCTCCAGGTCTGCCATACTCTCCACCACTATGGCATGGCCATCAGTCTGGCCGACCAGACCGTTGACTTCCGCATGTCCGCGCTTGCCGAAAATCAGCACCTGCCCCCCGCGGGATGAAAGTTCCGAGTACTTGGCCGCGATCTTCCTCTGCAAGGCGAGTACCACCGGACAGGTGCAGTCTATCAGGGATATGCCGAACTGCCGTGCCGTCTCGTACGTTGAAGGCGGCTCCCCGTGAGCACGGATAAGCACTGTCGACCCACGCAGGGATTCCAGGCCGTCATACCCGACAGTCCTGAGACCCAATAGCGCCAGTCTCTGTATTTCCGCATCGTTATGCACTATGGCCCCGAGAGAGAAAAGCTCATCGTGGTCAGCAAGATACCTTTCTGCCGTGGAAATGGCCCGTCCGACTCCGTTGCAGCAGCCCGAGCCCGAATCTATCAGAATCCGCATAGATGTCTCCGCTTTAGCAATTCCTTGAACCACACTATCTGGTCCTCCACCGTCATGTCACTGTTATCTAAAAGCACAGCATCGTCCGCCTTGGCCAGCGGTGCAATCTCGCGGTGCTCGTCGATATAGTCCCGCTCACGTATATTGCTCAGGACATCCTCATAGGAAGTCTCCTGGCCTTTGGCACGCATCTCATCATACCTTCTGCGGGCCCTTACCTCGGGACGGGCTGTCATGAATATCTTCAGACCGGCATCCGGAAAGACTGCCGTCCCGATATCACGTCCGTCCATAACCACTCCTTTTGCAGAGCCTATCTCCCGCAGGCGGCGGTCCACATAACTGCGGACAAATGGCAATGCAGCCACATGGCTCACGACACGGGATATTTCTATTGTCCTTATCTGTTTCTCGACATTCTCACCGTCGAGCCACGTCTCGCTTGCGCCTCCGGCTCCTGATATGCGGAACGACACTTCTGCCGGGTGCTCCCCGTACAGACTTTTTCTCAGTCCGTCCTCGTCTATGGTATTATTTTTGGAGATCAGTCCTTGCCGGACGGCAAGCAGGGCAACTGCCCTGTACATGGCACCGGTATCGATATAGATATAGCCCAGTTCCCTCGCAATTGCTTTGGCGAACGTGCTCTTGCCTGTAGAAGAATGACCGTCGACGGCTATGATGATCGGTGAAGTCATAGTACAAAAGTAAACATATTTATCTAATTTTGCAGAAATTTAATAAGTACGTGAAATGAAAAAGACAATCGCCGTCCTGCTGACACTGACCGCAGCCATGACTATGGCCGCCCAGGACAACAACCGCGTCGATATGGAGATCAAACAGTTCCAGGAACAGAAAGTCGAATCAGGCAGAGAATACTATAAAGACATTCCGGCCAGAATGACCAAAGTGGTAATCGCCGGGGACAACTCCATGACCGACCTGATTTTCAAGGATGCCGTAGAAGAAGGATGGAACATCTCCCCTTTCGAGTTCTGTGACTACGAGGAGTTCGACCGCATCAAGACAGACACGAATTACTATTTCCTTATGCGCATAGACAAGATGCACCGGGAAGAGAGCGATCCTTCCATGGAATTCGTCTGCTTCCTCAAAGGAAATGCCAAGGCCACCGGCGACAACATATCTGCCATGCCGGAGCTGATAGCCCTTCCGCTTTTCCCGAAGGATGACGGCAGCGACCGCATATATTCCTACCTTCCGGCATACATGAACATAATCCAGAACTACATCCAGAAAATCGTCGACGGGCGCATATACCCTTCGAAGAAAGGCACCGTCTACGTAAGCCCTACCGAAAAATCCCGTGGTACAAAAGTCCTTTTCCGCAAGGATGACCTGGCATATATGCCCGCCATGCAGGAGTTCGAGAAGATGTTCCGCGGCAAAGCCTCCCAGGTGACCCAGGATGAAATTGACAGAGCCATGGACAATGCCGAAAAATCCACCATTGTCTCACTGGTCGTAGCCCCTTCGGAAATTTCCAGGAGGGCATTCTGCTACAAGATGCTCATCACTGCCGACTCATACGAACTCGTCTACTTCAGAAAGGACAGGCTTACTCCCAAAAAGGGCCCCGGATTCCTGAAATCCGACCTCAGACGCATTTCCAAACTGCTGACCCCGGAGTTCAAAGCCAACACCCTGGTCAAAAAAGGAAAATGAGATTCGCATTCAAACGCAGCCTTTCCCCTGTAGCCTACTGCGCCATCCATATACAGACAGGTACCCGGTATGAGGATTCCGGAAGAGGCGGCCTTGCACACTTCACCGAGCACCTCCTTTTCAAAGGCACGGAGACCCGCAGCGCCAACACTGTCAACTCCTACATAGAAAAACTCGGCGGAGAACTCAACGCCTATACCACCAAGGAAGAGACAGTCATCCACGCCACCGTCCTGAAAGAGGACCTGAGAAGGGCCGTGGACCTGCTCATGGATATCGCATTCCGCTGCATCTTTCCTGAAAGGGAAATAGAAAAAGAACGGGGTGTGGTACTCGAAGAGATCAATTCCTACAAGGATTCCCCTGCCGAGCAGATTTACGATGATTTCGAGGAGATGCTTTTCGAAGGGACCCCTCTGTCCATGCCGGTATTAGGCAAAGCCAAATATCTCCGGAAGGCGGACAGGCCGGTAGTAATGGACTACTACCGGAAAATGTTCAGGGAAGACAGGATGTATTTCACAGTTGTTGCAGACATGGAAGAAAAAAGGGTCGTGGAGATGATCCGGAAGGCTCTCGGCACGTACTCGACGGATCCTGCCGCCACTCTTGACACTTCTCCCGGCATTCCGGGATATATCCCCCAGCCTCCGGCACCGCTGCCGGTCCGTTCCCCCTTCGAGCGCATAATCCCCAGACACAACCATCAGGCACACTGCATCATCGGTGCGAGGGCCCATGCCGCCTACGACAGCCGCCGTATTCCCTTGAACCTGCTTGTCAACATCCTAGGGGGACCTGTTGCCAACTCCCGCCTCAACCTCCTGCTGCGCGAACGCTACGGACTGGTCTACAGCATTGACGCTTCCTACGGCATTTATCAGGATGCCGGCATTGCCACCATTTATTTCGGATGCGACAAAAGCAATCTGGAGCGCTGCCTGACCCTCATCGGACGGGCACTGGAGCCACTGCGGAACGATCTGCTGTCCACACGTGCCCTCAGCTGGGCAAAAAAACAGCTGCTCGGCCAGATAGCCATCGCATCCGACAATGGGGAAGCGCAGGTTCTGGCCATGGGCAAGAGCCTTATGACTTACGGCAGAGTCATTGACAACGAAGAGACCGCACGTATGATAGAAGCCGTCACGGCGGAAGACATCCGCAGTGCAGCGGCCGAAGTGCTGGCACCCGAAAGACTCTCAAAACTCATCTACATGTAGGATATGGACCGAAGCAGACTCAAAGCGGCACTTGCCTTCATTGAAAGGGAGACCCACCTGAGAACCAAATCCTACCGGATGCTCTCGGACGGGATACAGGGCGAGTTTCTGCAGGCATTTTCCATGATGGCAAGGCCTGCGGCAGTCCTGGAGATAGGCACGTTCACCGGATACGCTACACTGTGCCTGAGCCGCGGCCTGCGCCGGGGAGGCCACATAGACACCATCGAAATCGACGACGAGATGACAGACATCTTCCTGCGCGCCTTTTCCATCGCCGGCACAGGAGACACCGTCAGGTCCCACATCGGAGACGCACTGAAGATAATTCCCGGCCTGGACGGCCCCTACGACATAGTGTACATTGATGCCGACAAGCGCGAGTACAACAGATATTACGACCTGATTTTCGACAAAGTCCGTCCAGGCGGCTACATTCTTGCGGACAATGTGCTGTGGAACGGCAAAACGACAATGGACACCCCGCCTCATGACAGACAGACCGCATCCATAATGGAATTCAACAGCAGGACGGCATCCGATCCACGTGTAGAGAGCCTTATACTCCCCGTAAGGGACGGACTTGCAGTCATACGCAAAAAAACGGGGACTGAACGACTCCCGTCGCAGGCCCCCTGACAGTTTTTTCTTAGGTCAGTTTTAGTACTTCGTACTACTTGACCCTCTCACCGTAACTCCTGTCAACAGTATTGACGCGGATCTTGTCGCCCTGATTGATAAACAGAGGCACCATTATCTCGGCCCCTGTCTCAAGTGTAGCAGCCTTAAGCGCATTGCTCGATGCTGTATCACCTTTCACTGCGGGCTCGGTGTAGGTCACTTCAAGCTCCACGTAAGTAGGAAGCTCGCAGGTAAGACATTTCTCCTCATCGGCAAGAAACATCATCTCCACATACTGGCCTTCCTTCATGAGATCGGCGTTCTCCACCATCTCCTCAGGAATGCTGACCTGCTCATAAGTCTCCGTATGCATGAAGTTGTAACCCATATCGTCCTTATACAGATATGTGTAGGGTCTTCTCTCCACATTGATAGGCTCAATCTTCTCGCCGGCGGTAAAAGTCCTGTCGAGAATCTTGCCGTTCTCCAGATTGCGGAGTTTGGTCTTCACGAAAGCGGGACCTTTTCCGGGTTTTACATGCTGAAACCAGATGATCGACACTGGTTTTCCTTCATAATTGAAATACAGTCCGTTCTTAAAATCTGCTGTTGTTGCCATAACACATGAAAAATAGTGCGCAAATATAGTAATTTTTTAAATACGATTTACCTGCTTACCTGTAAGATGAAACCAGATGCGAAGCGGCCTTACGGACAGCCTCGCGGGCCAGGAAGCGGGCAGCGGCTTTCTCGGAATCCTCCATCGACCGGGTGAAGGCCGGCATGTCGCTCTTGGCCAGCGGCTCAGCCGGAGGTGATTCCATCTTGAGCGGATTTATCGGTGTGCCGTTTTTCCATATACGGAAGTCAAGGTGGGGACCGGTGGAATATCCGGTACTGCCGACATATCCTATGACCTCCCCCTGACGGACCCTGTCCCCCACATTGAGTCCCTTGGCATAGCGGGACAGATGCAGATACGCAGATGTGTAGACAGAGTTGTGCTTGATCTTTACCATATTGCCCTCAGCCTTTTTGTACCCTTTGTAGACGACTACTCCATCACCTATGCTCATGACTTCGGTTCCGACAGGTGCCGCATAGTCAATACCGGTGTGCGGACGCACTTTTCTGGTAATGGGGTGACGGCGGCTGTATGTAAAGCCGGAACTTATGCGGGTATAGCTCAGAGGGGCACGCAGAAAGGCCTTACGCATGCTTTCCCCTTTCTCGTTCCAGTAATAGTTGCCCGTTCCGTTGTCGAACCAGTAGGCCCGGAAGACATCCCCTCCGTGACGGAACTCGGCATAGAGCACTTTTTCCACATCCAGTATCTCCCCGTCGCACATGGTCTTCTCGTACACCGCCTTGAAAGAGTCCCCCTTCTGCAGCCCGAAGAAGTCTATACTCCAGGCATAGATGTCGGCCAGTGAAATAGCCAGCAGGGCCGGTGCCCCTGCGTCTATGATATCCTGCCAGAGAGAGTAATTGATCTCCACCTCCACATAATCTGTCACACTCGTGATGTCTTTCTCATACACATGGACCGAAAGGGAATCGTGCAGCGAGAACACGACGTATGAGGTATTGTCCTTCTCGTAGACTACATGGGCCAGGGTATCGGGCTCGCCAGGCACATAGTAGGCGTGGTAATGATAACCTACTTTTATCTGACGCATGTCAAACACACCCTTGGACTTGGCATCCAAGGCATAGATATCGCTCTGGGACGCACCGAGACGCGTCATGAGTGTGGAGAAAAACTCCCCGCGCCGGATAGTCCCCTCAGTCTTGCGGTACTCCGAAATCGGGATATTGTATTCATAGACCTCTGCCACAACGGATGTATCGGCCGGTTTCCCAGCCGGTGCCGCGTCTTCCGCCGTATCTTTCCGATGCCCTGCCTCTGCCTTCTGCAACTGTCGTACAGCATGACGCTCCTGCCGCAGCTCGCGCCTTTCCTCCCTACGGACCTCCCTGTCCGAAGCATCAGGCAACGCACGTAATGCAAATATCAGCAACAATATTATGAATTCAATGGCCAGTGTCCCCAAGACGCCATAGACAACGCCTTTAAACAATCTGTCCGTCAATAATTTATCCTTTAGCTCAGGTATTTTCATGGAACAAATTTAAAAAAGATTTTCAAATTGTGGAAAAAATTGTAATAATGTGTAAAATTATGTAAAATTTTTGGTTACTTTTGCAGGAAATAACAATACGCCGGATGATAAAGTTCGTAGGAGAGTACAAAGCCAGGACAGACGACAAGGGGAGACTGGTTTTCCCCTCTGCATTCAAAGCCCTTATGGGCTCTGAGGGTGCGGTACGTCTGGTCGTGAAGAAGAATCTCTTCACACCCTGCCTGGACATCTACACCTACGGAGAATGGGAAAGGGAATCCGAAGAGATCAAGTCACGGCTCAACTTCTTCAACCGCGAACACGCGGCATTCTGGAGAGGATACATGAGCGGCAGGGCCGTCGTAGAGCCGGACGGCAAGATAGGCCGCATCTCCATACCCCGCCCCATGCTGGACAGCATAGGCGTGGACAAGGACGTGGTCTTCGCCGGCAACGACCACAAGATAGAACTCTGGGCCCGCGAAAGGTTCGAGGAGTCCCGCATATCGGAAGAAGAGTTCACTGCCCTGGCCGAAAAGATTTTAGGATGAGTACAGCATACCACATACCCGTATTGCTTCACGAGAGCATTGACATACTCGGGGTGAAGCCCGACGGCGTCTATGTAGACGCCACCCTCGGCGGAGGAGGGCACAGCCGTGCCATACTCTCACGCTTAGGGGACAGGGGCAGGCTGATCAGTTTCGACATGGACTCCGATGCGATAGGCAATGCACCGGACGACAGCCGGGTGACCGCTGTACGCAGCAACTTCAGATTTATCCACAACTACGTAAGATGGCTCGGCTACGGCACGGGAGTCGACGGGATTCTGGCCGATCTCGGCGTCTCCTCCCACCAGTTCGACACTCCGGAACGCGGTTTTTCGTTCCGATTCGATGCAGACCTGGACATGAGGATGAACACCTCTTCAGGCCAGAGCGCAGCCGACCTGCTGAACAACTGTGACGAGCAGCGTCTGGCAGACATCCTCCGCATATACGGAGAGGTGGACGGAAGCCGCCGTGCAGCGTCCCTGATCTGCTCCGCCAGAGCCAAGGCCCCCATCAGGACCACTTCCGACCTCAACGAAGCCCTCAGTCCCATACTGCCGGCAGTGGCACCCCACAAGACTCTGGCCAAAATCTACCAGGCACTGAGGATCGAAGTCAACGGAGAGATGCGCAGCCTCGGTCTCCTGCTCAGGAGCATACTCGCATCACTCAGACCCGGGGGCATCGCAGCCATCATCACCTATCACTCTCTCGAAGACCGCATGGTCAAGAACTTCTTCCGTTCAGGCAACATCGAAGGCAAGGATACCGCCGACATCTACGGGCACCGGCACAGTCCCTTTTCTGTCATTACCCGAAAACCTGTCCTCCCCAGCGAAGCCGAGGTAATGCAGAACCCCAGGGCACGCAGCGCCAAACTCAGAGCCGCAGCCCGCACAGAGCAATGAAAAAGCGGATCATAGAAAACGTACTGGGAGGACAGATTCTTGCCAAAGGCAATTTCACGAAACATTGGAGATTTATTTTATACATTTTTGCTCTGGTCATCCTCTACATCAGCATCCACTTCGGAATACGGAACACGATGCAGAGGATGACCCGGAACGAGGAGACACTCAGGAACCTGCGTTCCGAATACATGGGCAAGTACACCAGGCTTCTCTACACCGGCAAGCGGGGGGAGATCGAGAAGCTCCTGGAAAAGAATTCACTGGATCTGGAAGCCCCGGCGACCCCGCCTTCCAGAGTAAAACTCGAGGAGGACTGACGCATGGAAGGCAACGGGACAAACAGGATTTTCGTAAGGTTCTTCTTCGTCTACGTCTTCTTTCTTGTAATGGGAGCGGTAGGAATCGCAGGCATCATCTCGGTCCAGTATTTCAGTAAAGACAAAATCACCGCAGAGGACATTTACAAGGAGCAGGTACTCATGCCCATGAGAGGCAGCATCCTCGCATCGGACGGCAGTCCTCTCGCCGTATCCATACCCGTGTTCGAGCTGAGGTGGGACTCCAAGGTGGTCCCCGACTCGGTATTCCAGCGGGACATTGACTCTCTCGCACTGTGTCTAAGCCGTATTTTCAAGAACAAGTCAGCCTCTGCCTGGCGTTCCGAACTGGTATCCGCCAGACGCAGCGGCAACAGATACAAACTCATCGGCAACCGCAACGTGGATTTCGGAGAGCTGGAAGAAATCCGGCGCTTTCCCGTCTTCCGGCTCGGCAAATTCCGCGGAGGGCTGATAGTCAACCGTGACAACGAGAGGGTCAACCCCTACGGACATCTGGCCGTCAGGACCATCGGATATCTCAATGCCGACGGGGAGGGAACCGGCATAGAATACACCTACGACTACCGTCTGCGCGGCGAGAAGGGCCTCCAGACAGTCCACAGGATGCTTGGGGACGAATGGATTCCCGTGAACGGCGCCCCCGCCCGTCCGGCCATAGACGGATACGACATAAGGACCACCATCGATGTACGCATCCAGGAAGCAGCCGAGACCGAACTGAGGGCGCAGCTTGCAATGAGCGATGTATTCGAGGGCGGCACGGCAGTCATCATGGACGTGAAGACCGGAGCGGTACGCGGTATAGCCAACATGTACAAGAGACGTGACGGCACATTTGACGAATCCTACAACTACGCCATAGCCCACGCCACGGAGCCGGGCTCAACCCTGAAGCTGGCCGCCCTCGCCGCCATGATCGAAGACGGGCACATCACACTGGACACCCCTGTGGACGGCGGCAACGGGGAATGGTACTACGCCGGCAACAAGATTACCGACACACACCGTGGAGGATACGGGAAAATGACAGCTCTCGAGGCTTTCGAGAAATCATCCAATATCGCCTTCGCCAAGATGATCACCGAATCCTACGGAGACGACCCCGCAGCATACATCTCCAGGCTGCACAACATGAAGCTGGTAGAGAAACTCAACCTCGACATAGAGGGAGAAGGCTATGCGAACATCGTCACTCCGGAAGACGGTTCCTGGTCCAACTCCTCCCTTGCCAGCCTCGGTTACGGTTACGCCGTCACCCTCACGCCGATGCACATTCTCACATTCTACAATGCAGTGGCAAACGGCGGCAAGATGATGAGGCCCTATTTTATCGAGGACTTCGAAAGGGACGGTGTGGTAACCGAGAATTTCGGTCCTACGGTAGTCAGCGGATCGATATGTTCAAAAAGCACACTGAATGCCGTCAGGACAGCACTAAGAGGAGTCGTTACCGACGGTACCGCCAAGATATGCGATGACAAGCGGTATGCCATTGCCGGCAAGACAGGGACTGCAAGAGTCGCCACCAACGGCAGATACGAGGACGAGCAGGGCTTCCGCCATTACCAGGCCTCTTTCGCAGGCTATTTCCCGGCCGATGACCCGAAATACTCCTGCATTGTCGTACTCTACACCGGCAAGACCAAGGGAAATTTCTACGGTGCAACCTGGGCCGCGCCCATATTCAAGCGCATTGCCGACAAGATATACGCCTCCCACCCCGAATGGAATGCCCCCCTGTCCGCCAACGGCCTTACACCGTCAGACAACCCCTCCATCGCTGCGGGACTCGCGGGGAAAAACAGCCTGTCGGCGGACTTCATGCCCATGAAATCCAGACCGCACACCAAAGGGATGGGATGGGTCAGGATAGACAACGGTGACGGGAGCGGCATACCGGCCGTAAGCCAGATAGAAATAGAGAGAGGCATAGTCCCTGACGTCTCCGGAATGGGAGTCAAGGACGCCCTGTATCTGCTGGAAAACGAAGGTTACCGTGTCACTTTCCGCGGCAGCGGAAGAGTGAGTTCACAGTCTCCGCAGGCCGGCACGGCACTGGGTCCGGGAGGCAGAATTGTTTTGACACTTAAATAAACGGAATATGAGACTCGAATATATAATAAAAGGTATGGAGACGGTCGCCATAGACGGACCTGCCGACATAGAGATTACGGACATTGCCATTGATTCACGGAAATGCGTCAAGGGCTGCCTCTTCATTGCCATCCAGGGATTCGACAGCGACGGCCATTCGTACATCGGCAATGCCGTCCGGGCCGGAGCTTCAGCCGTACTCTTCCAGAAACCTGAGGCCAGGGCTGAAATCATCAGCTCGGGACTCACCGCCGTACAGGTCACCTGCACGAGGACTGCCTCATCCATAGCAGCCGGCAACTTCTTCAATCATCCCAGCAGGGAAATCAACCTCGTGGGAGTGACCGGGACAAACGGCAAGACCACTATAGCGACTCTGCTCTACCGCCTGTTCACAGGACTCGGCTACTGCTGCGGACTGCTCTCGACAATCGCCAATTACGTGTGCGGAGAGAAATTCGAGACCACAAACACCACACAGGACCCGGTATCCATCAACCGCCTGCTCCGCATGATGGTCGACAGAGGCTGCCAGTACTGCTTCATGGAAGTCAGCTCCCACGCCCTGCACCAGGGCCGTACCGACGGACTGAAATTCCGCGGAGCCATATTCACCAACATCACCCACGACCACCTCGACTACCACAAGACTTTCAGCAAATACATCCGTTGCAAGAAACTTCTTTTCGACTCACTCGGACGCGATGCCTTCGCACTCATAAACTCCGATGACCGGAATGCCCGGATAATGGTACAGAATACGGCAGCCAAAGTCTACAGGTACAGCGAAGGCAGCATGTCGGAATTCAAGGTCAGGATAGTGGAGCGCAGTATCGAGGGCTCGCTCCTGAATATTGACGGAACGGAGGTATGGACCCGCTTCATCGGGGACTACAACGCACACAACATCTGCGCCGTATACGGTGCGGCAGTGCTGCTGGGAGCCGACCGTACCGAGGTTCTCAAGGAGATCAGCGCAATGGGCCCCGTACCCGGCCGCATGGAGTACATCCGCGGAATGAGGGGCATCACCGCAGTTGTCGACTATGCCCACACTCCCGACGCCCTCGAGAATGTACTGAAGACCCTGCGCGAGCTCAAGGGGGAATCCCTGCTGATTGCCGTATTCGGGTGCGGTGGCAACAGGGACCGCACAAAACGTCCGGAAATGGCCGCCATCGGAGCCAGATACGCAGACCGCACCGTAATCACCTCCGACAACCCCCGGTTTGAGGATCCCGCCGCCATTATCGAAGACATGAGGCAGGGACTGGACGAAGAGGCGTTGTCCCGCACCATCTTCATCACCGACCGCAAAGAAGCCATCCGGACCGCGATTATGACAGCCCCGGACAAAGCCATAGTGCTGGTAGCCGGAAAAGGGCACGAAGACTACCAGATAGTGAACGGAGTCAAGTCCCATTTTGACGACAAAGAGATTATAAAGGAGATACTGCTATGATATACCACCTGTTCGAACACCTGCAGTACCTGGACTTTCCAGGATCAGGCCTGATGCAATACATCTCGGTAAGGTCCATACTCGCGAGCATAACGGCCATAGTGCTGATGCTGTGCTTCGGAGGCCGGGTCATACGTCTGCTGCAAAGACTGCAGATAGGTGAAGAAATACGTGACCTGGGACTGGAAGGACAGCTCGCCAAGAAAGGCACCCCCACCATGGGCGGAGTAATGATCTTAGGTTCGATACTCATTGCCGTACTGCTTTTCGGCGACCTCACCAACATGTACATCCAGCTGCTGCTCATCACACTGGTATGGCTGGGTGCCTTAGGCTTCACTGACGACTACATAAAGGTATTCCGGAAAAACAAGGAGGGCATGCCCGGCAAATACAAAATCGTCGGACAGGTAATCCTGGGTCTGGCAGTCGGCATCACCATCTGCGTCCACGAGGACACGGTCAGCACCCTGACCACCATCCCCTTCATCAAGAACAACGAATTTGACTACGCATGGCTGGCTCCAGGACACGGCAAGTTCAAGGAACTTCTGCAGGTTGTCATCTACGTGGCTGTCATCATATTCATAATCACCGCCATGTCCAACGCAGTCAATCTCACCGACGGTATGGACGGTCTGGCCGCAGGCATCTCTGCCATTGTGGGTGCCGCCCTCGGAGTCCTGGCATACCTCTCAGGCAACGTGATCTACTCCGACTACCTCAACATCATGTATATACCGGACTCGGGCGAGATCGCGGTCTACATGTCGGCCCTCATAGGAGCCCTGCTCGGATTCCTGTGGTTCAACTCCTATCCTGCCCAGGTGTTCATGGGTGACACCGGAAGCCTTGCCCTCGGAGGCATAATAGGTGTGGTAGCCGTACTTATCCGCAAAGAGCTGCTGATACCCATACTCTGCGGAATATTCTTCGCCGAATCCCTTTCGGTGATTTTCCAGAGAATCTACTTCAAATACACCAAGAAGAAATACGGGGAAGGCCGCCGCATATTCAAGATGGCCCCCCTCCACCACCACTTCCAGAAAGAAGGAGTACCCGCCCTGTTCAGCAGACCGGCCAGGGCAATTCCCGAAGCCAAGATCGTAATGCGCTTCTGGATTATCAGCATCCTACTCGCAATAGCGACCATCATCACACTCAAAATACGATAATCATGAAAAGGATCGTAGCACTTGGAGGCGGCGAGAGCGGTGTCGGAGCAGCCGTCCTCGCAAAAGTCAAAGGTTTCGACATATTCCTGTCGGACAACGGCAGCATACCTGCCGAAGGCAAGTCCCTGTTGGAACAATACGGCATCCCGTACGAGGAGGGAGGCCACACTATGGATAAAATCCTCAATGCCTCGGAGATTATCAAAAGTCCGGGCATTCCGGACAGCGCACCGGTAATCCGCAACGCTGTCAGCGCAGGCATACCCGTCATATCGGAGATAGAGTTCGCAGGCCGCTACGACAGGGCGAAGAAAATCTGCATCACCGGCAGCAACGGCAAGACCACTACCACCTCGCTGATATACTACATGCTGCGCAACGCGGGGCTCAATGTCGGTCTGGGCGGCAATATCGGCAAGAGCTACGCATATCAGGTAGCCACCGAGAATTTCGACATATACGTTCTGGAGCTCAGCAGTTTCCAGCTCGACGGCATGTACGATTTCAAAGCCGATATCGCCATCATCCTCAATATCACTCCGGACCATCTGGACCGCTACGACCACAACATGCAGAACTATGTCAAGGCCAAGTTCCGCATAACCCGCAACATGTCCGAAGAAGACTGCTTCATCTTCTGCGACGACGACAATGTCACCGTAGGCCACATCAAGGAGATAGTACTCAGAGCCAAGATGCTGCCTTTCTCCGAAAAGCATGAGGTGGCTGAAGGAGCCTTCGCCGATGACGGGAAAATCACAGTCCGTTACGAGGGTGAAGAGTGGAGTGTACCCACCGGCGAACTGTCCCTGAAGGGCAAGCACAACATCTACAACTCCATGGCCGCGGCCATCACCGGTAAGATAATGAAGATCACCAACGACATTATCCGCCGGAGCCTGGCCACATTCGAGAATATCGAGCACCGCCTCGAAAAAGTAATGAGCGTACGCGGAGTCCTCTACATCAACGATTCCAAAGCCACAAACGTCAACTCCACCTGGTATGCCCTCGAGTGCATGAACCGCCCCGTGGTCTGGATTGCCGGCGGTACGGACAAAGGCAACGACTATTCGGAAATAGAACCGCTTGTACGGGAAAAGGTCAAGGCCCTCATCTGCATGGGAAAGGACAACCGCAAACTGCACGAATTCTTCGGTCCGACAGTGCATACCATAACTGACGCATCCTCCGCAAAGGAAGCTGTACAAAAGGCCTACTCCCTTGCAGAAGAAGGGGATGTGGTGCTGCTCTCGCCCTGCTGCGCGAGCTTCGACCTGTTCAGAAACTATGAGGACCGTGGAAGACAATTCAAGGAAGCCGTAAGGGAACTGTAAGGATGACGGAGATTTTCAAAAATATGGGCAAGCTCCGGGGAGACCGGGTGATCTGGCTGATAATACTGCTTTTCGCCATGATCTCCCTCGCTGTCGTGTACTCCGCCACCAGCGCCCTCGCCTACCGCTACGACTCCACTCCGTTCAGCTACATGATGAACCAGGCCCTTTTCTATATCGTAGGATTCGGCATCCTCCTGGTCTGCTACAGGATTCCGCTCAAGTGGTACCGATGGATATCCTACATAGGGATAGGCGCCGCCGCCATCATGCTGATGCTCCCCGTTTTCCAGCACGAACTGCGCAGCTTCGAGTTCTTCGGCGTCGACATACACCCTTCAGAGATAGCCAAGCTGGCTACGGTACTGTATCTGGCCAGAGTCATAGAGGCTGGAGGGATAGACACGTTCAGGCAATACGCCCTGAAGATTCTGCTGCCCGTAGGCATTGTCTGCGCCCTCTGCATGCTCGGTAGTATGTCGGCCACTTTGATCATAGGAATCCTCACACTGATAATCCTCATCTGCGCGGGAATAAAAAGGGAGTTCATCCTCTGGACCATACCCATCGCGGCAGGAGCTGTCGCAATAGCATTCACGGTCAGTGTCATATCACACGGCAAGGTTTTCTCCAGATTCGACACATTCGGCGAGAGGATAGAACGCCACTTCAGTTCCGACAACACCGAAGGGCTGTCGGAGGCAGAGCTGGCTGAACTGGAAGGCAAGAATTTCCAGTCCGAGCAGGCCCGTGAAGCCATACAGCTCGGAGGAATCCTTGGGCGCGGTCCGGGAAACAGCATCAAACGCGATGTCCTGCCGAACGCCTACGATGACTACATCTACTCGATAATCATAGAAGAATACGGGCTTGCAGGAGGGCTTGCGGTCATCGTCCTGTACCTGTGGTTCTTCTACCGGTGCATGAAGATAGCCAGGGCATGCACAAGGGAGTTCTCGATCCTGACAGTCCTTGGTCTGTCCACCCTCATCACCATGCAGGCCTTCCTGCACATATTCGTCAACATCGGCCTTCTGCCTGTCACAGGCCAGACCCTGCCGATGATCAGCCGCGGAGGCACCTCGCTCGTCATCATGAGCTGCGCCTTCGGCATCATCCTGTCCGTCAACCGGACAATCGAAATAAAAGATTTGAAACTTAAAACTGAAAAGGAGGAAACAGCATGCAGCACAGAATCATAATCAGCGGAGGGGGTACAGGAGGACATATCTTCCCCGCCCTCTCGATAGCAGAGGCTATCAGAAAAACAGAGCCTGAGGCAGATATCCTCTTCGTAGGTGCTGAAGGCAAAATGGAAATGGAGCGGGTGCCCGCTGCCGGATACCGCATCATCGGCCTCCCGGTTGCAGGTCTCGACAGAAGTCTGTCGGCATCCAATCTGAAACTGCCGGCAAAGGTTCTTCGCAGTCTGCGCAAGGCCGGGGAAATCATCCGCAGCTTCAAGCCTGATGCAGTGGTCGGAGTCGGAGGCTATGCCAGCGCCCCGATGCTGTGGAAGGCAGCATCCAAAGGCATTCCGACACTGATCCAGGAACAGAACTCCTACGCCGGCCTGACCAACAAGATACTCAGCCGCAGGGTCCGCCGCATCTGTACTGCATATCCGGGCATGGAAAGATTCTTCCCCGCCTCGAAGATCATCATGACCGGAAACCCGATCAGAGACAACATGCGGCCTTTCACTGCAGAGGAAAAGGAAGAAGGCAGGCATTTCTTCAATCTTGATCCGTCCCTTCCCACCGTACTGATGGTCGGAGGCAGCGGCGGCTGCGGCACTTTCAACACTGTCATGAAGGTAGCCTGCCATTCCAACGGCGGTGCCTTCCCTTACCAGATTATATGGCAAAGCGGCAAAGGCTACTCGGGGCAGATAGAAGAGATGTTCTCCAGACTCGGAGGAGTCAGCCGCAACCACAACGGAATACGTATCTGGGGCAATGTCCGGAACTGCGACTTCATCACCCGCATGGACCTGGCATTCGCCGCCGCCGACATTGTCGTGTCCAGAGCCGGAGCCGGCACGATTTCCGAACTCTGCGCCATAGGCAAGGCCACCATCTTCGTGCCGTCACCCAACGTTGCGGAAGACCATCAGACACACAACGCGATGGCTCTCGTCGATGTGGATGCCGCAGCCATGGTATGCGACAGCCGGGCAGCCACCGACCTGTTCCCTGCCATAGAAGGGCTCCTCAAGGACAGCGGCAGACGGGCCGTCCTCGAGGAGAACATACTGAAAATGGCCCGTCCCCACGCTGCGGAAGACATAGCCCGCGAAGTTCTTGCACTCATCGATGACAAAAAACATGAAGAAATACAATAACATCTACCTCATAGGCATAGGAGGCATCGGAATGAGCGCCCTCGCCCGCTGGTACCGTCATGCAGGATACCGGGTAAGCGGCTACGACCGCACACCGTCAGCCGTCACGAAGGCTCTGGAAGAAGAAGGCATTCCTGTCCATTTCGAGGACAACCCCACCCTTCTTCCTCCCGATCCGGAAGACACGCTGGTCATCTACACTCCGGCCATTCCTGCAGGCATGGAAGAGCTGGTTTCCGCCCGCAGCAATGGATACCGGACAATAAAGCGGTCTGAAGCGCTCGAGGAGATCACCGCCGGTCACCGCTGTTTGGCAGTATCCGGCACACACGGCAAGACCAGCACCAGCACCATGCTGGCACACATTCTCACCGTTTCGGGTGAAGGCTGTACTGCATTTCTCGGAGGGATATCGCGGAACTACGGCTCCAACCTCCTGTACTCTGACTGCGGCGTAATGGTTGCCGAAGCCGACGAATTCGACCGTTCCTTCCTCCGGCTTCACCCGGAAGGGGCAATTGTCACTGCCATGGATGCAGACCACATGGATATCTACCGCGACATGGATGACCTGCGCGGGGCATTCATACAGTTCGGCCGTCAGGTTTCCGGCATGATTGTGGTAAAAAAGGGACTGGAAAACTATTTCCGTTCCGGAAACATCGGAGCAAAGATATGGACCTACGGCAACGGAGGTGACTTCAGCGCATCCGACATTGTCTCCGACGGACACGGAAAGATGTATTTTACCCTGAATACCCCTGACGGCAAAATCGAGAACTGCCATGCGGGAGTCCCTGGAGCGGTATACATCGAAAACGCCACTGCTGCAGCCGCTCTTGCCCTCCTTCACGGCACCTCTCCTGAAAGCATACGCGAAGGCATCTCCTCTTTCCGCGGAGTGGCCCGCCGCTTCGACATCCGCTTCGATCACAACGGGCACACCTACATTGACGACTACGCCCACCACCCCGCCGAGATTGCGGCAACCATAGCCTCCATCCGGCAGGTATGGCCGGGAAGAAAGATTACCGGAATATTCCAGCCTCACCTGTTCACCCGCACAAGGGACTTCTACCGGGAATTCGGGGAAAGCCTCGGTATGCTGGACTCGCTCCTCCTGCTGCCCATCTACCCGGCCAGGGAAGAACCGCTGCCGGGAGTATCATCCAGCCTTATCTACGAGAACTGCTGTCTGAAAGACAAGAGGATAATCCAGAAAAAAGAAGTTCTGGAAGAAGTCGCCTCCCGCGACACCGACATCCTCGTCACTTTCGGAGCCGGAGACATCGACCGCCTCGTACAGCCGATAGAGAACCTGCTCAGAGAAAAATATGATTAGGAAAGCCGTCACATACAGCCTCATCGCACTGACCGTACTCCTGTTCTGCGGTTACTTCACTGCTGCCTCCATCCTGTCACGGAAGGGACGGAGCGGAGAATTGTGCACTGGCATAGCGGTGACGGTCCTGGACAGCGCCACAAACCGTTTCGTATCCCAGTCCGATATCCGTTCCATCATCACTTCCTCCGATATCAATCCTGTGGGACAGCCCAGATCCGGTGTCCGCCTGCACGACATCGAGTCCCTTCTGGAAAGCCGCAGCGCCATCCTGCACAGCGACGCATCCATATCCATGGACGGAATCCTCAGAGTATCCATCACCCAGCGCCGGCCCCTGCTCAGAATACAGACAGAGGAAGGAGCTTTCTACATCGACGATACCGGCTACATCTTCCCGTGGGTAAGCACATTCACCTCGTATGTCCCTGTCGTGTCCGGCCACATACCGGTCAGACTCGAGGAAGGTTACCGGGGAGTCCCCGAAGGCAACGACCGCAGATGGGTAGAGCAGGTTATCACCCTCGCCAGCTATTTGGACCAGCATCCGGTGTGGAATGCCCAGATACAGCAGATCGACGTGGCTGAGAACGGTGACATAATATTCTACAATGCCATCGGAGACCAGAAGATAATTTTTGGAGCGATTGACGATATTGATTATAAATTTGCAAAACTAAAGACATTCTACCGCAACATAGTCCCCGTCTACGGATGGGAGCGCTACTCGGCGGTCAACCTCAAGTTCTCGGACCAGATAGTCTGCACCTTGAGGGACAACGAACTGGTTAAGAAAAGTGTAAAGATATGAACAGCAGATATATCACAGCATTGGACATAGGCACGTCCAAAGTCGCCGCCATAGTGGGCGAAAGGACTGCATCCGGCATCAAGATCATCGGTTACTGTGAAGAGCCCGTTCCTCAGGACGGAGTACGCAGAGGAGAGATCATGAATATCCAGAAGGTACTCATGGCCGTGCGCCCGGCGATACAGAAAGTACGGGAGCAGGTCAACTCCCTTCCGGACACAGAGCACTACAACATCCGCGACGTGTACGTCAATATCTCGGGGCAGAATCTCAGATGCCTGTCGGCCGGCCTGCACAAAAACCGTCAGGACCCCGACTCCCTGATCACCGAGGAGGAAGTGGCATCCATGCTCGAGGAGATGTACCTGTCCAAGGTCGAGGACAACGAGAAGATTCTCTACATTGTCCCCCAGTACTACAATGTAGACGAGTTCGTAGGTGCCACCGAAGCCGCCGGCATGCCGGGCAAGGAGATCGACGGCGAATACCGCCTCTTCATCGGCAGCGCCAGCACCATGAAAAAATGCGAGCAGGCCGTCAGTCTCGCCGGACTGCGGTCCCGCAGGTTCATCCTGCCCTCCATTGCCGCCGCCTCCGCACTGCTTACCGGCGACGAAAAGGAGCTCGGCACAGTATTGGTTGACATAGGAGCCGGCACCACGGATGTACTCATCTGGCAGGACAACATCATCCGGCATGCCGCCGTCATCCCTTTCGGAGGCAACTCGATAACTGAGGACATACGGCAGATATGCAAGGTATCCCTCAAAAATGCGGAGCTGATGAAAGTCCAGCACGGCTCCTGTATAAGCGAGTACGCTCCCGAAAACAAAATCATCTCCATCAAGGGCAAGGACGGCATGACCGTCAAGGATGTACCGTTCAAAGTCCTGCACTCGGCCATCGAAGCACGCATGTGCGAGATCCTGGCCACCGTGCGCAGGATCGTGGAGGAATCCGGCTACGGAGACCGCATCAGCAGCGGCGCCGTTCTGACAGGAGGCTCGGTCAATCTCAACCATATCCAGATTCTGGCGAAGAACATCCTCAAGATGGATGTACGGCTTGGCTTCCCGGACAGCAACTCCATCATCGGCAACTCGCTCGACGAAGTATTCCGTCCCGAGGCATCCGTTGCCGTAGGCCTTATCATCAAAGGCTTCGAATATGAAGACAGCGGTGCCGCACCGGAAGAGGAGCCTGCCATGCAGGCCGGTCCCGACCCCGTCCTTTTCAACGACAACGCTACTGCCGGAGCCGGCACTCCCGGACAGGAAAGCCAGCCCGGGAAAAATACCAGGACAGAGAAACCTCCGAAACCGAAAAAGTCCTTCACCGATTTTCTCGGAGACCTTTTCGGACCCTCAGACGACGGAGCCTGAAACCTTTAAAACCAGAACATCATGACAGAATTCGGACCAATACCAGAGGGCATACTCGACAATATGTCCACCATCAAGATAATAGGAGTGGGCGGGGGCGGATGCAACGCCGTCACCCGTCTGTTCAATGAAGGCATCAAGGACGTGGAGTACCTGCTCTGCAATACAGACAGGCAGGCGCTTATGGCATCCCCAGTACCGGACAAGATACAGCTCGGATCCAACCTGACCCGCGGTCTCGGTGCCGGCATGGATCCTGAAAAAGGGCGCAATGCCGCAATCGAATCCATTGAGGAGATAAAGAAATACATCGGCGACAACATCAAGGTGGTCTTCATAACCGCCGGCATGGGAGGAGGCACCGGAACAGGAGCTTCCCCAGTCATCGCAAAGATGGTCAAGGAATCCGGCAGGCTGACCATCGCAGTCGTCACTTACCCGAGGGACAATGACGGCCTCGAAGCCCTTCAGCGTGCCTACGAAGGCATAGAGGAGATGCGCAAATACACCGACTCCATCATCATCGTGGACAACCAGAAGATGTACGACTTCTACGGAGACCTGGACATCCAGTCCACCTACAAGAAAGCCGATGACGTACTCGACACTGCAGTCCGCGGCATTTCCGAGATCATCACAAGCACCGGATTCGTGAACGTAGACCTCCAGGACGTCACGGTCGTCATGCGCAACAGCGGCATGGCCCTGGTCGGCACCGGAGTCGCCAAGGGCGAGAACAGGGCGATAGAAGCGGCAGAGAGGGCTTTCACCTCCCCCCTGCTCAAGGACTTCGATCTCAACACCGCCAAGAATGTCCTCGTAAACGTAATGTACAACAGCAAGAGTTCCATCCTCGGTTCCGAGGACACGATGATACTCGACTATGTCAGCGAGTGTACCGGAGGAGGAGTAAGCAAGCTAAAGAGAGGACTTACCATAGACAACCGGCTCGAAGAAGGAGAAATAGCGGTAACCATCCTGGCTACAGGATTCAAGGTCAACAACACCCCTCCGTCGAGACGCAGGCACCTGCGCAACAACGGGGACACCGTCGAACTGTCCGAGACATCCGAGACCGAAGGAGTGATCACGCTCTCTCCCGGAAGCACTGAAGACCAGGAAGGCAGCATACGCGAACTGGATACGGAGCACATTTTCACCTACTCCGCAGACTGCAACATATCGGATCTGGAAAACGAGACGGCCCTTGCCCGTCGCGAAAGACTGAAGAAACAGCAGGGGGTATAATCCTCCTGCTATTCCACTATCAGCATGGCATCGCCGTACATTCCGAACTGGTAGCCTTCCTTCAGAGCCTCGTCATAGGCTCTCATGACATGGTCATAGCCGCCGAAAGAGCAGGCGGACATGAGCATGGTGGAGTTGGGCAGGTGGAAATTGGTGACCACCGCATCGGGTATCGAGAATGTATAGGGAGGGAATATAAACTTGTTGGTCCACCCGTCGAAGGGCTTGAGCTGCCTGGTGGTAGTGACCGGTGTCTCGATAGCTCTCACGACTGTGGCCCCGACGGCAAAGACCTTACGGCCGGCAGCCTTGGCAGCATTCACCGCATCGGCTGTCTCCTCCGGAATGATCACGCGCTCGGAATCTATCTTATGCTTGGAAAGGTCCTCAACATCCACGTTGCGGAAATGTCCGAGGCCCATGTGCAGTGTAATGAACCGGGCATCCACACCCTTGATCTCCATACGTTTGAATACCTCGCGGCTGAAGTGCAGACCTGCGGCAGGAGATGCCACTGCCCCTTCATGGGATGCATATATGGTCTGGAAACGGTCCACATCGAAAGGTTCCGAATAGATATACGGCCCTGTCTGCTTGACATGGGGCCTGCCCTCCCTTTCCCTCTGGGCCTGACGTGCAATGTACACATACTCGGGTACGGGTATTTCTCCCATGGAATAGAGAGTCGACTTGAACTCTTCATAAGACCCGTCAAACAGGAAGCGCAGGGTACGTCCGCGGGAAGTGGTGTTGTCGATCACCTCGGCCACCAATGAATCGTTCTCGCCGAAATACAGCTTGTTGCCTATACGTATCTTGCGGGCAGGATCCACCAGAACATCCCACAGCCTCTGGTCCTTGTTGAGTTCCCTGAGCAGAAAGACCACGATCTCTGCACCGGTCTTCTCCTTATTGCCCTTCAGTCTGGCAGGAAACACCTTGGTATCGTTGAAGACGAAAACGTCTCCCTCATCGCAGTACTGGATTATGTCCTTGAATATCTTATGCTCTATGTCACCTGTAGAACGGTGAAGGACAAGCATTCTGCACTCGTCCCTGTACTCCGAGGGATAGGGTGCGATGTTCTTCCTGAGATCCAGGTCAAAACTAAATTGTGAAAGCTTCATACTATAGCTAATACGCCGTTATTGGAAAAAAGTTTCAAAATCTTTCGCTGAATTCCTCCAATGTGAGGGCATTTTCTATCCTGAAACCGCCGGAAGCAGTCCTCACAAGCCCCGAAAGATAGGCCCCGCTGTCCATTGCCTGCCCGAGATCCCTTGCAAAAGCCCTTATATAGGTGCCCTTGCTGCACTCCACCGCAACCTTCAGGACGGGCGCGCTGTAGTCCATTATCCTCGTACCGTAGATATTGATCTTCGCGGCCTTGAGCTCCACATCCTCTCCCTGACGGGCGATTTCATACGCCCTCACCCCGTCCACGTATTTCGCGGAATACACAGGAGGCAGCTGCATCTGCTCCCCTTCCATATCCGTCAGGGCAGCCGCTATCGCCTCCTCCGTTATATGCTCCCACGGATACGAGGCATCTGTCTCGTGTTCCATGTCAAATGACGGAGTCGTGGCTCCGAATGTCACCTCGGCAACGTACTCCTTACGCTCCGCCTGCAGAGCCTCGGATACCTTTGTCGCCTTGCCCACACAAACCACCAGGACTCCCGTTGCCAGCGGATCGAGCGTTCCCGCATGTCCGACCTTTATATTGTTCTGATGGTATATTTTCTTGAGGGAGAACTTTATCTTACGCACGACATCGGCCGAAGTCCACCGGTAGGGTTTGTCCACAACCATGACATAACCCTCCGGGTACAGATCCGGAGCCAGGGAAGTACCGGCAGGAGTATTCCTGTCTATGACTGCGTACATTACCTGCAGGGGATTTTCTCTACACGGCGCTGGTGACGTCCGCCCTCGAACGAACTCCCGAGGAATTTCATTACTATCTTTTTGGCCAGATCCACGGAAATGAAACGGGCGGGAAGCGACAGGACATTGGCATCGTTGTGCTGACGGGCCAGAGCCGCCAGTTCCTCGTTCCAGCACAGAGCCGCACGTACGCCCTGATGCTTGTTCAGAGTCATGCTTATTCCGTTGCCCGAGCCGCAAAGGGCGATACCGAGTTCCACCTCACCCTTCTCAACACTCTCTGCCAGAGGATGAGCCACATCCGGATAATCCATACTTTCAGGCGAATGGGTACCGAAATCCTTGACTTCATAGCCCATTTCCGCCAAATATTTCCTGAGCTCCTCTTTCATTTCGTAGCCCGCATGATCTGATGCAATTCCTAACATAATGACTGTTAATTAAAAAGGTGGTTTGACAAAACGGCGGCAAAATTAGAAAATTTGAGTATATTTGCATCAAAATTTTAAGAAAATGAACAGCAAAGGCAGGGTTCTCGTTACAGGAGCCGCAGGATATATCGGTTCCCACACAGTCGTCGAACTGGTAAACGCCGGATATGAAGTAGTAGGCGTGGACAACTTCTCCAACTCATCCCCGGACATGCTGAAAGGCATCGAACAGATTACAGGCAGGCCTCTTCCCTTCATGGAACTGGACTGCAGTGACAAGGCCCAGTTTGCAAGGGTATTTGAAAAATATCCCGACATCGTTGCCGCCATACACTTCGCCGCCCACAAAGCAGTGGGGGAAAGCGTCCTGCAGCCCTTGAAATATTTTGAGAACAACCTGCGCTCCCTCCTCTACCTGATCGAGCTTTCCATCAGCGGAGGAAACAGGCGCGGCATCGTATTCTCCTCCTCCTGCACCGTCTACGGAGAGCCTGATCCGGAGAATCTTCCCATCAGCGAAAACGCTCCCGTCAAGCCCGCCACCTCACCCTACGGACGCACCAAACAGATGTGCGAGGAAATCCTCCACGACTGCGTCACCGCCTACCCTTCCCTGAAAGTAACCGCACTCAGATACTTCAACCCTATCGGAGCACACCCCTCGGCACTCATAGGCGAAATGCCCGTAGGCGTGCCCCAGAATCTGGTACCCTATATCACCCAGACTGCAGCCGGCATCCGCAAGGAACTGAAAATATTCGGCAACGACTACCCCACCCCGGACGGCACATGCATCCGCGACTACATCTATGTCGTGGATCTGGCCAAGGCCCACGTGGCGGCAGTGGACAGGATGCTCGGCACAGACGCGGCTGACCGCTACGAGATATTCAACCTCGGCACCGGTACAGGGCTGTCGGTACTCGAGCTGGTAAACCACTTCATCTCAGCTACAGGTGTCAAAGTGCCCTACAGCTTCTCCCCCCGTCGTCCTGGCGACATAATAAAAGTATGGGCCGACCCCAAGAAGGCCAATGAAGTGCTGGGATGGAAAGCCGCCACTCCTATCGATGACGTGCTCCGCTCAGCCTGGAAATGGGAAAAGAAAGTAAGAGGCATCCAGTAACCGATGACAGGCAGCATCGAAAGGAACACCCTCGAACTGCTCACAAAGGAAAATGAGCGGTACCGCCTTGAACGCACAGGCTTTTTACGGAACATCCGTGAAGAGGCCGCATTTATAGCAGAAAAATTCCCTCCGCTTCCGGACGAAGACTTTCCTCACTGGAAAAGCAGATGCCTGAGAGAATACTACCGCACCAAAGGGTTCGGCAATTTCTGCAGGAACAGCGTCCGCAATCCGGAGTTCGAGACAGCCGTAGGCTCCCTGATCCGCCTCCACCTCAGGAAAATCTTCGAAAGCTCCGTCAGGACAGACACCGACAGGTACCTTGCCCCTGACAATGACACTGTATCCTATGCCCTCGAGCAGGGACTTTTTCAGGAACTTTACACCATGTACTTCTCGGCGATGCCCACTTTCGGGAACACGGCCGAACTGGAACGGTTCTGCCTCGGCATAGCCCGCAGTTCCTTCCCTGTCGAAGAGACGAGGGTGGTGGACGGCATGAAGGGCAATAACAGCTTCTACTGGGAGAAATTCTACATCAAGCTGAAATCCCTCACCGCAGCATTCTGCTACCGGATGTCCGGCATATCCGGAGAAAACAACACACATGACATCTGGAGCGACACCTGCATATCCGTTAACAGGGCTGTAACCGGCAGGAAGATGAAAGAGCCGGTTACGGCCAGGGACATCATCTCCTATTCGGTAGGAGTCCTAAGGAACAAGAACAAGGAACTGGCCCGTAACCGGGCAAAAGCTCCGGCAGACATTGATACCGTAAGTTACCGGCTCACGGCAGAGGACGAAGAAAAATATTTCAACAATCCGGTCACAAAACCGGAGAATTTCCCGTCACAAGCCGGAGGTCTCTCCAATTATATTGACTACACGGACAAAGATTCCGTCCAGGGATACTTCATTGTCATATTATATAATAAGGAGCACCCTCTGCACGGAATTCTCGTGAAAGGCATGGAGGACAAGGTCGGGAAACTGTTCGAGCACTACATCGACGGACTCTCTTACGAAGAGATAACCGCCCGCCACGGAAGTACGGCAAGCGGACGGGAACAGGCCAAAGAATGCGCCAGACTGCGGCAGGAAATCAAAAGGCTGAAGAAGAGCCTATATGACAGGTTCACCAGAATGCTTGAAGAATACAGGTGATGAACGGACACATAGACATAAGGACCCTTACAGACTATTTCCTGAACAGACTGTCTCCGGAAGAAGAGACCCGCGTACAGGAACATCTCTCCTCATGCCCGGAATGCGCGGGGAAATTAGAAGGCATGCGCCGGCTCAGACAAGGCTTCTTCGGGGAAGAGGAAGAGAAGACAGCCGTCCCGGCCCTGACAAGAATCCTGCGGTCAGGATGGACGAGGGCTGCAGCAGCCGTAATAATCATCGCAGGAATCGGAGTCATCTCCTACGATACAGTACGGGACAGGGACAGTGTTTTCGGCAGACATCAGGTCCAGGAGGGAAACGGCATCGAAAACCAGGTGTTCGCCATAGACACCTTCGACAAGGAGGATTCCATATACTACCGTGAAAAATACGGTGACGGCTTTTTCGGCAAAGACAGCCTTTAAAATTTTAAAAACGGGTATTTTCCTACCCGTTTTTTTATTTCCCCTCCAGCACAAAAGCAGATCCTGTATCTTAGCCGGATATGGAATACGACGAAACTGTTTACGCCTGTGCAATCAACAGGATCTTCAACTACAACTGCCGCGCCGCCCGTGCTGTCACAGACCGGTTCGCCTCTCCGGGCGAGCTGTTCTCCCTTCCCGAAAGGGAACTCAGGGAACTGCTGCACGGCAACACCCACTACATAGATGCTGTGCTGGACGGAGACTGCCTCAGGAAGGCCGATGAAGAAGTCCGTTGGGCCAGAAGCAAGGATGTAAGGATCATCTACATCAGAGACAAGGAATATCCAAGAAGGCTGCGGGAATGCCCGGATGCCCCTCCGGTGCTGTTCCATAAGGGCTGCGCCGGTCTCAACCCGTCAAGGGCAATAGCCGTAGTGGGAACCCGCAAAGCGACAGGATACGGCATATCACAGTGCCGCAGAATCATAGAGCATCTGGCCGGGCTGAAGGACAGGCCACTGGTTATCAGCGGACTGGCATACGGAATAGACATCACGGCCCATCTCGCGGCAATGGAATACGGCCTGCAGACAGCCGCAATCCTGCCTACAGGCATGGACAGCATCTACCCTTCCCCGCACAGACAGTATGCCGTAAAAATACTTGGACAGGGCTGTCTGATAACGGATTTCCCAAAAGGAGCCACTCCGATGCCGGTATCTTTCCTCAGACGCAACCGCATCATTGCCGGTATGGCCGATGCCGTAATACTGGTCGAGTCGGCCGAAAAGGGAGGAGGCCTTGTCACCGCAGGCATCGCCCTGTCCTACTCCAGGGATGTATTCGCGCTGCCCGGAAAGACCACCGACAAATACTCTGCCGGATGCAATGCCCTCATCGGAAGGAACGCCGCAGCTATAATAACCTCTCCCTCCTGTATTTCAGAGGCTTTGAACTGGAATGACAGCGCAGCCGTCTCACGGAAGGAAAGACTGATGCAACTTTTTGAAAAAAGTGACTACATCAGACGGAATATTTTATTAGCTTTATCGGCTGATTCGGCCGTTGACCGCAACACTATTATAGAAAAAGCAGGCGCGGACCCTCAGGAAGTATTGGCCAGGCTTACTGAGATGGAGATGGAAGGAACGGTCGGATCGGACATTTTCGGTAATTATATTTTAAAGGTATAGATGATAGACACCCACACTCACCTCTACGACGAGGCTTTCAAGGATGACTTTGAAGACGCACTGGATAGAGCCGCAAGCGCAGGAGTGGAACACATGATCTTCCCAGGTATCGACTCTTCGGTACACTGGAGGATGATGGAGTGCGCGTCCGCAGCCCCGGATATGATCAGCACGGCTACCGGCCTGCATCCCACGTCGGTGGGAGACAACTGGAAGCAGGAGCTGGACTTCGTGGAAAAAAGGCTTGCAGAGGGAGGATGGACCGCAATCGGCGAGATAGGAATAGACAGGCACTGGTCCGACACCTATATCCGCGAACAGACGGAAGTTTTCCGCCAGCAGATGATATGGGCATCCGAAGCTTCCCTTCCCGTCATCATCCACGTCAGGGACGCCCTCGACACCGTCTTTGAAGTGCTCGACTCGCTGGCCGGGGCCGGAATCAGCATGAGAGGAGTATTCCATGCCTTCTCGGGCAGCATCGAGACCTTCCGCAGGATCAAGACATACGGAGATTTCAAGACTGGCATCGGCGGCGTGGTCACCTACAGGAATGCCGGCATAGCCCGGACCGTGCAGGACATACCGATGAGTGACATCCTGCTCGAAACCGACTCGCCGTGGCTGACTCCGGTACCGTACCGGGGCAGGAGAAACGAACCTGCCTACCTCGGCTACATCGCCGGGCAGATAGCCGGACTGAAGGGTATCAGCTCCGCAGAAGTGGAAAGCGCCACCACCGCCAACGCCAAAGAACTGTTTAACCTGAAATAATACGATATGAAAGAAAATACCTCCATCCTCCTCGTCTACACCGGCGGGACCATCGGAATGAAACAGGATCCGGTCACCTTCGACCTGCGCCCCTTCGACTTTTCACAGATACTCGAAGAAGTTCCTGAACTGAAAAAATTCGGATACAGGATAGACACATATTCCTTTGACCCCGTAATAGACTCTTCCGACGTAGACATCGAGTTCTGGAAAAAGCTCGCGCACCTTATAGAGAAGAACTACGACAGCTACGACGGCTTCGTCATACTGCACGGCACCGACACGATGTCATTCTCGGCCTCCGCCATGAGCTTCATGCTGGGAGACATCGAAAAGCCCGTAGTCTTCACGGGAAGCCAGCTGCCCATAGGCATGCTGCGCACGGACGGCAAGGAAAACCTGATCTCATCCATCGAGATTGCTGCCTCAAAGGACAGCGACGGCCATCCCATGGTTCCGGAGGTATGCATCTACTTCGAGAGCCAGCTCTACAGAGGCAACCGCACGACGAAATACACTGCCGAAAACTTCCGCGCATTCCGGTCGGCCAACTACCCCGTACTCGCTGAAGTAGGCATCCACATCAAGTTCAACACCGCATTTATCCGCTACCCGCAGCGGTGGGGCAGGCCTCTCCACGTGACATACGACCTGGATCCGTCCGTACTCATAATAAAGGTCATTCCGGGCATGAAGAAAGAGCTGCTCGACAGCCTCGTCAGCACCGAAGGAATCAGAGCCGTCATACTCGAGACCTACGGATCCGGCAACGCCCCCTCCGGAAAATGGTTCACGGACTCTATAAGAAAGGCCATAGACCGGGGGCTGATAGTACTGAATATTACCCAGTGTCTCGCAGGACGCGTGGACATGGACGCGTATTCGACAGGGAAATCGCTGAAAAACATAGGGGTTACAGGAGGCGGTGACTGTACTACAGAGGCAGCAGTAGCCAAGTTATTTTTTTTACTAGGCCAATATTCTGATAATGAGACAATTGTTAATTTTCTCAAAAA
>DVIL01000098.1 GCA_018711305.1 Candidatus Coprenecus stercorigallinarum | reverse complement strand
GCACGTGGATGTGCGACCATCGGGAGCAAATCCCCCGGAGAGAGCGTCATCCCGTCACATCCGCACGTGGATGTGCGACCACCGGGAGCAAATCCCCCGGAGAGAGCGTCATCCCGTCACATCCGCACGTGGATGTGCGACCACCGGGAGCAAACTCCTTCAGAAGGAGTCACCGAAATCCCCGTTTCTCCTACTCTTTCGGAAGGAGTAACGCGGTCGCTTGCTGTACCGGTGTGGAACCGCTGCCGTTGCACAGGAAGTACATGCAGATATCATGCTCAGTCGGCATGTCCAGTCTCCAGTCGGCATATCCGGTTTCAGTCGTATTCTGTCAGAAGTCTTACCCCCTGCGGCATCGCTTCAGTTCCACGTTGCTTTTTAGTTATGCTTGATTGGCTTGATATTCAGTGTGTTGCCGATATGGTAACTTTCTATGTGTGGCGTTTTCCGGCAAAAACAGCGCAATTTTACCTCACCTGAAATTCTGTAGTTTAGCTAATGTGCTTATTTCAAGGCAAATGCATCTTAACTAAAAAGCAACGTGAGATTTTGGGGGGTGTGCGGCTAAAAAGCAACGTACCAAAAAGTTGGACACAAACACAAGAGTCACGAAAGCGGTCTGAGCCACCGTGAGTCAGGCCTGCTATATGGTGTGAGCGGCTGGACAAGCAGTTATGCATTGTTCTGGTGCCGCAGGACGCATTCCCTTGCATCGGCGTATGTGTCCCGCCAGAATCTCACCGGCATCCGGCTCATTCTGGTGCAACTTAAAGGAAGTGTGGTGGAATTTGCTTTTAGTCGGGATGGGATATTTCAAAAGAGCAGCGGCAGGCTTTTCACTGCCGAGGCGAGTCCTATGATGAGGATAGCGGCTCCGCAGACGCGGGTAAGGGTGTGAAGCTGGCCTATGGTGATACGGTCGCGGAACGAGCTTATGCCCCATGTGATTAGGAACCAGGATGTTGCCGAGCCAAGGGATGTTCCTGCCCATTCGGAGAGCATGACGGTGGAACGGGAGGTGTCCATGCCGAGGAAGGTGAAAAGCCATAGCATGCAGACCAGTGTTCCCGGATTTGTGACCGAGATCAGGAATCCGTTCAGGGCCTCTTCGGCGTGCCGGGCCGGACTGACGGCCCTCGCCTGCACCGATTCCGGATGGCGCAGACGGTTGCGGCTGAATGTAAGCCTTATGCCGGTCAGACTGATGACAAGCCCTCCTGCCAGCAGTACCCAGCCTTCATTCGCATCTATGAATCCTTTGATAAAGGACAGGGCAAAGAGTGCCAGAGCCGAGTACAGGGAATCGCTGACAGAGCCTCCGAGCCCTACAGCCAGACCGGACCATCTTCCGCGGGCGAGTGTGCGCGGAATGCACAGCAGTCCCAGCGGTCCCACCGGTATGGAGATGATGACTCCTACGAGAAATCCTTTCAGCAGTCCTGTCAGCAGCATGGGCATTGTATTATCCGGCGGTCGTTCCGACAGGCATCAGCCCGTTGATAAGCAATGTAGTTATCTCTTTCTTGCGATGTTCCAGAAACTCCGAGGCCGTGTTTCCGTCGCGTCCAAGCAGATCTATGAATATGGGTGCGGCGATGAATGAGAATACCACCAGGGACATGCCGTCGATAATAAGGTCCAGAGGGTCTATCTCCCTGATGGTTCCTGTACGGATTGCTCTCTCCACCATCGATTGCAGTCTGGAGAATACGGTCTGTCCCCGCTCGCTGGACAGGAAGACTTCCCGGATGTACTTGCGCCTTTCCTGGTTTTGCGTCAGCTCGTTGAAAAGGAAGTACGGGATCTTGGGGTTTTCAGTCAGGAAGTGGAAATATTCGTCTATGATGCTGCTGATGCTGTTGAATATGTTGCTGTCGTCCCTTATGCTCCGGTCAATGAAGTCCATCACCGTTTCGAACTTTGCATAGAAGATCTTGTCGAACAGATTCTCTTTGGTCCGGAAATAATAATGGACCAGGGCCTGATTGCATCCTGCCTCACGGGCTATTTCCGTGGTGGAGGCTGCCTTGAATCCTTTCTCCAGAAAAAGTTTTTCGGCGGCGGCCAGTATGTTTAGTTCAGTGCTGGATATGATGTTTCCGTTCATAGTCGGAAGCAAATTTAGTGAAAAAAGCCTGTCATTGTCCATCATTCTGTATCATAAACTGAAGGCGGTTGTATATGTTGGCTTCGGAGGTGTTGCTGTCGAAGTCCAGGAAAAGCAGGCTGAGTCCGGGATAGAGCTCTAATCTCCTGCCAGACTTACTATCCTGGACGCTTTGGCAGCATCCTCAAAGACATCGGAGAACGGACGGTATCCCGGGCATGGCGAGCAGGCACGGTCAAATGCCCGGGCGCAGCGGCGCATCCACAGGTACAGGGCATCGGTGGCCCAGAGCGGGTCTGCAGTTTCTTTATGTGTTCCCTTTTATTGATGTGGCGGTTGGCAAAGGCGGAGATGAAGAAGTTGTAGACGGAGGGGACTGCCGTCTCGATGCCATGGCTGTTGAGCCAGCGGACCACGTCCTTGTTGCTGAACGAATTGTATTTGACGTAGATCTCTCCTACGATTCCGATGATACTGGGATGCAGTTCTGTGCGGATGGCTGCGGCGAATTCCCTGGCGGCCTGTCCTGTGAGATCCTTCACCCCGCGGCAGTCCCTCCGGAGTATGAGGGCCTTGCCCAGTTCTGTGTATTTGTGGCGCAGACTTGCGGCTCTGCCTTTCTGCTTTTCGCGTGTGACAGCGGTGTGGTAGAGCTTGGAGAGGCAGTCGGCGTAGAGGACGGTGTAGAGGATAAGGCGGAGGTTGTGCTTCCAGTCGGGGTCGAAGCCCGGCTGGTTTGCGGTCAGCTCAGAGTTTTTGGATATGGATATCAGCGGGATGTCGCTGAAGCCTTCCGCGCACATGGCGTTCTGGATGAGGGCGAAGTAATTGGTGGCCCGGCATTGGCCTCCGGTCTGGTACATGATGACGGCTGTCTTCTCCCGCGGCAGTTTCCCGCTTTTGAGAAAATTGATGATCGAACCTACGACAATGGTGGCAGGGTAGCAGATGTCGTTGTTGGCGCAGCGCAGTCCGGTCTCCACGTCGTCCTGTGTGCCGGGCGGAAGGGATATCGCGTCGTAGCCCATGACCTTCAGTACGGAAGGTATGAATTCGGAGTAGCCTTCGGCGAAATAAGGTACTACTATTGTCCTGCCCCGGTCGGAGGTCTCGAACCTCCTGGTGGTCAGCCGCTCCTGCTCCATGTCCGCACCATCCGCTCCAGTCGGGCAGGATGTGCCGTGCGCTTCCTCCGGAGCGATACCGGCTGCGGCCGTGGCAGTTATGTCCGTATTGTGCCTTCTGTAGTCCGAGTAAAGTATGTCGCCGTTCCTGTCGCAGAGGACAGTCTTTATGGTAGTGGATCCGATGTCTATTCCTAAGTACATTGTTTAATAGCGTTATTAAATAGGGCTGCGAAAATAGGCGTAATTTTTAAATAATCAATACCTCGGTAAATTTTTACCGAGCTAAAAAATTAAACATCGGAGGCGGTCAAGCCGACTCCACAACATAAAAAGTTCATTGAAATATTGTCAATACTGACTGCTCAGCAGTGGCTTGAAAGATGTCGGAGAATGCCCGGAAAAGATACGTAATTTGTTGAAAATAAAACAAGAAAATATTGCATAAGTCGTTGATTTTCAGTAACTTAAAGTATTCCACCACTTTAAGTTATGAATACGGACAACCTGCTCATGCAATACCAATCCGAGGCCTTGGAGGCACTCAAATCGATGATAAATTTAGGCAAACCTTTTGAGAAAGTCTTCATGGATGTACTGAAACTTTTCATGGCAATACCGGACAAGATTAATTTCCTTCAGATGGGACGGTACGGACAGTTCTCCGAACAGACATACCGCAACACATTCACGAGAGGCAACTTCGACTGGTTTGGCTTCAATCAGCATCTTGCCAAGAAGGTCTGTACGGGCTCATTTCTGGCACTTGCCGTTGACCCGAGCTACATTCCGAAGTCGGGGAAGAAGACCCCGTGGTTTGGGAAGTTCTGGTCAGGGGCTGCAGGAGAGGCCAAGAAGGGTCTGGAGCTGACGGGCATAGGCCTGATAGATGTCGACAACCACGAGTGTATGACTCTTGGCTCCTTCCAGACACCGGACTCCATGACGCTTGAGGATATGGACTACAACCTGATTGATTGGTATCGGGAACAACTGATTACAAGGAAAGACAGGCTGCTTCCCATCACCAGAACCATTGTTGCAGATGCGTTCTTCTCCAAGGAAACATTTGTCCGGCCTTTGGTAAAGGAGGAGTTCAATGTCGTCAGCCGTTTGAGGAACGACGCCGTGCTGTTCTACCCTACAACAGAGTCTCCGACAGGAAAACGGGGTCGCCCGAAACTGTATGACGGGAAGGTGGATTTTGCCAACCTTGACACCTCGCGGTGCGAGGAAATCCCCGTAGACAACGGAAGACTCTTCGGTCTTAGAGCCTACTCCAAGAGCCTCAAAGGCTACGTGAAAATAGCAGTATGGTATCCTCTTGAGGGCAGGACCGACAGGTGGCAAATATACTAGTACGGATGTCTCCATGAATACTAAAGATGTAATCAACTGCTATAGAACACGTTTTCAGCTGGAGTTCCGCTTCCGCGATGCGAAGTCCTTTGCAGGGCTGACCAATTGCCAGGCGAGAGACCTCCGGCGATTGGAGTTCCACTTCAACGCATCTTTCTCCGCAATCAACCTTGCGAAGGTGGCCTGCAAGGAACTGGGAATGCCATTCTCGGTATCCTCCTGCAAGTCCATGATTCATAATGCCTATATGCTTGAGCGACTTATTTGCGTGTCCGGTATGAAACCAGACCCGCATATTATTGACAAACTTTTCAAAGACCTGGTTTTATTTACTGCCAGAGCCGCTTAGCTCCGGCTATTTATTAACGAACTATTGTAAATAATGCAATTTTTTAAGGAGAAAGTTTTCTACTCCAGCAGATCGGGTCTGAGACGTCTGGTGCGCTCTATGGCCTGTTCTTCCTGCCACTGGCGGATGAGCTTGGGATTGCCGGAGAGCAGGACTTCAGGTACTTTCCAGCCCATGAAGTCAGCCGGACGGGTGTAGATGGGCGGGGCCAGAAGGCCGTCCTGGAAAGAGTCTGAAAGGGCGGATGTTTCATCCGTGATGGCGCCTGGTATGAGGCGTATGATGGAATCGCAGATCACGCAAGCTGCCAGCTCTCCTCCGCTGAGAACGTAGTTTCCAATGGATATTTCCTTGGTTATCAGATGTTCGCGGATGCGATGGTCAATGCCTTTGTAGTGGCCGCAGAGGATGATCAGATTCCCGCATGTGGACAGACTGTTGCACAATCCCTGGTCCAGCATCTCTCCGTCGGGCGAGGTGTAGATGACCTGGTCGTATTCACGCTGCGAGGTCAGGTCCGTGATGGCCCTGTACAGCGGTTCCGGCTTGATGACCATGCCTGCGTCGCCGCCGAAGCCGTAGTCGTCTATCTGTTTGTAGTTCCCCTTGCCATAGTCGTGCAGGTTGACGATATGTATTTCCACAAGGCCCTTTTCTCTGGCCCTTCTTATGATGGAATGGTTGAGCGGACTTTCGAGCAGGTCCGGAACAGCGCTTATAATATCGATCCTCATACTCATAATGGCCGCAAATTTACGTAAAACCGCGGTTCTTTTAAAAAATAATGTATATTTGCAAGTTCATTTTAATAAACAAAATAATGATTGACGAGACCTTGAATCCTTCCGTTGCGAAGAGTACTGCTGAAAATTCTATTGAGAATTCTGAAACACTGAATGTTAATGCTTCCAATGTGACATCTGCCGTGGAGGAGGCCGCCGCTATTGCGGCAGCGGTGGTGGCTGCAGGGACTGTGGTGGACGGTGCTGCCGGAGATGCCGTGCCTGTTTCAGAGGGTCAGGACGGGATTGCATCCGAAGCTGAGCCGGCCGCATTTTCCGCTGAGGAGAATGCTTCCGATGCCGTTGAGATGCGCGGAGCCGTTATAAGTGAGGAAGAACTGAAGAAACTGGCGTCCAGAAGCCTTAAGGAGATAGTGGAGACTTTCCGCAATCTGGTGGACAACGGTGATATCATGGAGCTCAACAGACAGGCAGAGTATATCAAGGCTACATTTTATAAGGTCTTGAAAGAGGAAAAGATCGCTTCCGGATACCATGTCCTGCCCGGTACTGCCGACTATGTGGAGCCGGTGGACGAGGAAATACCTGGGGATACTCTCTCGGAGGAACAGTCCGGAGAGGCTGAGGCTGTGGTGGAGCAGGAAGAGGCTGCCGTGTCGTCCGACGCTGTTTCCGTAAATCCGTTCGTGGAGATAGAAAGGGCATTCAAGGAACTGTATGCCAGATATAAGGGACGTAGGGCCGTGTATTTCCAGAATCTCGAGAAAGAGAAACAGCTCAATCTTGACCGGAAGCTGGAAGTGATCGAGGAACTCAAGAACCTTCTCGAGACGACCGAGGATCTGAACCGTACATTCCCCGAGTTCAGGGCTCTGCAGGCCAGATGGCGCGAGATAGGTCCCGTTCCCCAGACCAGAGTAAAGGATATCTACGAGACATATCAGCATTATGTGGAGAAATTCTACGACTATGTCAAGATAAACAACGAGCTTCGCGATCTGGACTTCAAGAAGAATCTTGAGGCCAAGACACTCCTCTGTGAGAGGGCTGAGGCTTTGGAAAAGAGTTCCAATGTCGTAGAGGCTTTTGCCCAGCTTCAGAAGCTTCACGAGGAATGGAAGGAGTTCGGCCCTGTGGCCAAGGAATTCCGCGAGGAGATATGGGACAGGTTCCGTGCCGCAACGTCCCGCATCAACAAGATGCATCAGGCATATTTCGAGAATCTCAAGGTGCAGCAGAAAGAGAATCTCACGGCCAAGACGGCTCTCTGTGAGAAGGCCGAGGCACTTGCCGACAAGGATATCAAGGATTCCAACGGATGGAATGCCGTTACAAAAGAGTTCGAGGATATACAGAAAGAGTGGAGGAAGATAGGTTTTGCATCCAAGAAGGACAACCAGAAGATATACGACCGTTTCCGTGCCGCCTGCGACAAGTTCTATAACCGCAAGAGGGATTTCTATGCGGAATTCAAGGAACAGATGAGTTCCAACATGGAAAAGAAGATAGCTCTGTGTGAGCAGGCCGAGGCCGTGATGGACAGTACGGACTGGAAGGAAACCACGGATTATCTTATTTCCCTGCAGAAACAGTGGAAGGAGATCGGCCCTGTTTCCCGCAAGAAATCCGATCAGATCTGGGCCCGTTTCAGGGCAGCGTGCGACCATTTCTTCGACAACAAGGAGAAGAATTTCGGCGGTGTGGCTCCTCAGTATGTGGATAATCTCAAGCAGAAGCAGTCCATTATAGATGAGATCAGTTCCTATGTACCTACCGGAGATATGCGTTCGGATGACAGGGCTGCAAGGGATTTTGCGGACAGATGGAACGCTGTCGGCTTTGTTCCCTTCAAGGAAAAGGAGAAGATAAACGAGAGTTACCGTGCGGCAATGGCTGAGAAGTTCCCTGATTTCAAGGTTTCCGGAGCCGGCCGTGGACGTGCTTCACGTCAGCGCGGTGGCCGTGCGGAGGTAAGCCCTGCACGTCAGGAGAGGGAGCGTCTTCTCCAGAAATTCCGCAAACTCGAAAGCGAGATCGCTACATACGAGAACAACATAGGCTTCTTTGCCAGCTCGAAGAAGGCCGACTCGCTGGTTAAGGAGTTCCAGAAAAAGATTGACGCTGCCAAAGAGGAACTTGCGGCACTTGAAGAGAAGATTCACAAAATCGACAGCCAGGAATAAAGCATGAACAAGAATACGATCATCGGTATAACGCTCATCGGACTCCTGTTGATAGGGTTCAGCGTTTATAATTCCAGAATAGCCAGGGAGCAGCAGGAGATACAGAGAGTAAGGGATTCGGTAGCGGCTGCAAATGCGTTTGAGTATGCGGAACAGATGGCCCGGAAGATGGCAGAGGATTCTCTGGCGGCGGGGCAGGGAAGTGCAACAGGAAAGCAGGATTACAGCAGTACCTATGCCAATCCCTTTCTGGAGCAGGCGTACAACGCAGGAGAGGATTTCTACTACCTCGAGAACAACAGACTGAAGATCAAATATTCCACCAAGGGAGGCCAGGCCGCATCCGTCCTGATCAAGGACTATTACACAAGCGACAGTACCGACCTCTACCTGATGAAGGACGACTACAGCAACTTCGGTCTGCAGCTCTATACCGATCAGTACATAAACACAGGCGGATTTACTTATGAGACTGTGGTGGCGAATGACTCCACATTGGTCATGCGCCTGTATTTTTCCGATACAGCGTTTATCGAGCACCGCTATTTCCTGCCTGCCGACAGCTATATGGTGGACTTCGACGTGCACATGGTGAACATGGACCGTCATATTCCCCGCAATGCGTCCCAGTTTGAGATTGCCTGGAACATGGACGTACCCCGTCTGGAGCGCGGCTACAAGAACGAGCAGAACTATTCGACCGTGGATTTCAAATACCCCGGTCAGGTCAAGAAGATAGAGAACCTCGGAATCATGCGTGGCGGCGGACGCTCCGGCGGCAACCACCGCGAGGTTACCACCCGTATCGAGTGGTTCGCATTCCAGCAGCAGTACTTCTCCGCCATCCTGAGGGCTGAGGACAATTTCGAGTCCGGAAACCTTTCCATGAAGTTCTATCCCGAGACGGACCCGGACCGCCGTCTGATGGCCTGCTCGGCCTCGACCCTTGTCCAGTACGACCCGGGAGCCGATGTCACCGTACCCTTCGAGTTCTACTACGGACCCAACCATTTCCGTACCCTCAAGAGCTACGACTGTGACTTCGAGAAGATAGTGCCTCTCGGAGGATGGCTGGTAAGGTGGATCAACAGGGGCATCATCATCCCGGTATTCGACCTCTTCGGACGTTTCATCAGCAACTACGGTATCATCATACTGCTGCTGACCCTGCTTATCAAACTGGTGATATCCCCCCTGACCCTCAAGTCCTACATGTCCTCGGCCAAGATGAATGTCCTCAGGCCGGAGCTGGACAAGATCAATGCCAAGTACCCGCGTCAGGAAGATGCCCTGAAGAAGCAGCAGGAGACCATGGACCTGTACCGCAAGGCGGGCGTGAGCATGTTCGGAGGCTGTCTTCCCATGCTGCTCCAGTTCCCCGTGCTCTTCGCGATGTTCCGTTTCTTCCCCGCATCGTTCGAGCTGAGACAGAAAGGCTTCCTCTGGGCTGACGACCTGAGTACCTACGACTCTATCCTCGATTTCGGATTCAACATACCGCTGTACGGTGACCATGTCAGCCTCTTCGCCATCCTCTGCGCCCTGAGTATGTACTTCTCGGCCAGGATGACCCAGGGCAGCAGCGCGGACAACAACCCCCAGATGAAGAGCATGCGCAACATGACCCTCTACTTCATGCCTATCTTCATGCTGTTCATCTGCAACAACCTCTCCAGCGGTCTGACATATTACTACCTGCTCTCCAACCTCATCATGATGCTCCAGACCTGGATTATCCGCCGTTTCTTCGTGGACGAGGAAAAGATCATGGCCAAGGTGCGCGCAGCATCCGTAAAAGGTGCCGCCAAGCCCAAATCCAAGTTCCAGCAGCGTCTCGAGGCTATCCAGAAGGCCCAGCAGGAGGCAATCCGCGAGCAGCAGAAGCAGCAGAGAAGACGTTAGTTAAAGATATACACTATGGGACACATTACTGAGAATATCCTGTCGCTCAGACAGGAACTGCCCTCCGGGGTCGAGCTCGTGGCAGTGTCCAAGTTCAAGTCCGGGGAAGAGATCCTCGAAGCCTACAATGCGGGCCAGAGGGTCTTCGGCGAGAGCCGTCCCCAGGAACTGAGGGAAAAAGCCCTTTCCTTGCCCAAGGACATAGAGTGGCATTTTATCGGTCATCTGCAGAGCAACAAGATCAAGATGACTGTACCGTATGTCAGGCTTATCCATTCGGTGGATACACCCAAGCTGTTCTTCGAGATCGAGAAGTTGTGCCGGCAGAACGGCTGCAGCGTGGACGTGCTGTTAGAGATGCACATCGCTTCGGAGGAGAGCAAACAGGGCTTCTCCGATGATGAAGTGCTCGGATTTCTCGAAGGAATCGAGAAGGCCCGTCAGGCCGGGGACAGCGAGGGCTTCCCTACGCAGGTCCGCATCCGCGGAGTCATGGGCATGGCCTCCCTCACTGAGGACGAGGCACTGATCCGCAAGGAGTTCGCTCATCTCAACTCGGTGTACGACCGCATCAGGGCTCTCGGCTGGCCTTTCCTGGAGCAATTCGACCTGAAGTCCTTCGGAATGACCCACGACTATCACATCGCCGTGGAGATGGGCAGCAACATGGTACGTATCGGCACAAAGATCTTCGGCCCACGCGGGGTCCGCTTATCATAGCAGGCGGACAGCTGCGTTGTCATCAGCTCGTTGTTCAGTCACATCCCCTTTACGGTGTGCTCATGAAAATCCGGCAACGAGAAAAGACTTGCCGCCCTCGGCACAAGAGGGAGGGGCCCGCCGCAAAGCGGTGGGAGGGCCTGGTCTTTTCGACTGCTGGATTTTCATTGCGTACTTATTAGGCTCTGAGAAATGCAGGACTTTTTGCAGACGCTTGATTCTAAGTGTGTTATAAATCAAGGTGCAATTTTCGCGGTCTCGCAAGGGCCTGAAAAATGCACCTCGATTTGTAAGTACTTGATTGCCAGTCTTTACGAAGGCGTGCTGCATTTTCCGCCTATACACTATCTCACGCTGACACTGACATCGACAACAGCACCGGCACCCGAACCGGCACCGGAACCGGAACTTTGCAGGTAGCGGCATATCCCGCAATCAGATGCCGGAGCGTAGTCCCATCTCTGCAAGCGTGTAGCATGTTGATATCACTAAACCGGATAGTTGAATACAAATGCCAAAATATCAGCTATTCAGCTATAACGAAATTGCTTAGTGGCTCAAAAAGGCACTGTTTATGCGTCATGGTGCCCCACATAACAAATTGTTAAATACGAATATCCTGATTATTAGGTGTTTTTGTTACACTAGAGTGTTTAGTGGACTAAATTTTACTGATGGCCAGTCCGACACCAATTCAAGGAATGCCGGCCCATGCAAGCATCAGTCTTACAGAAAGGGAAAAGTCTTGCAGCAATAAAATGCGCAAAGTTGTTTTGAGGCTTGAAACAATCCCTGTCCGGTGCTGTCGTATTGAAAAATTGCTAATCATTGCATGGTCTGACGAGATATAGTGTCAGACATACATATTGGAGAAAGTGTTTTCGCACAATCATTTCTAAGAAATCTGACAGTTTCAACAAACGTGAAAGCGTCGTTTCATCGTCACCTTTCCGGCACTCGCAGCTGTGATCTCCCGTCCTCAGACACCTCTGACGGCCATGTCACCTCATCCCCCCGCAGAAGGTGCCGACGAAAGC
>DVIL01000097.1 GCA_018711305.1 Candidatus Coprenecus stercorigallinarum | reverse complement strand
GCGCTCCTGCTCCGACAATCCGGCTATTGCTTTTATGATTTCTTCGACGGTCATTTTTGATTCTTTGATTACTGATGGCTAAGATAAGCTTTTTTCTGATATTTACAATGCGATTTTAAACTATAGCCAATGACGGTGTGCTTCTGCTTACAGTTGCTGTCGGGGCGTCGTCAAGAAATATGCGTGTCCCGCTCTATTGTGTCCTTGATTTTGTACTCGTTGCGCGTGGCACTGTTCCTTGAAACCAACTCCCCAAGAAAACCGGTGAGGAAGAGCATGAATCCCACAAGGATAGCTACCAGAGCCAGGTAGAAGAGGGGCTGGTCAGTGACAGAGCGGAAGCGCAGGCCGTTGACCTGTGAGACGACCTTGTCGATGATGAGCCAGAGGGCGATGACGAAGCCGATCAGGAAGGATACAATGCCCCATACTCCGAAGATGTGCATGGGCTTTTTCCCGAATCCTGACAGGAACCATATCGTCATCAGGTCGAGGAAACCGTTGAAGAAACGGCTCATTCCGAATTTGCTCTTACCGTATTTGCGCTTGCGGTGTACCACCACCTTTTCACCTATTTTGGTAAAACCTGCATTTTTTGCGATGTAGGGGATGTAGCGGTGCATGTCACCGTAGACTTCGATTTCTTTCACTACATCGCCTCTGTAGGCTTTGAGTCCGCAGTTCATGTCGTGCAGCTTCAGTCCGGTGACTTTGCGGGCGGTGAAGTTGTATATCTTCGAAGGGATGTTCTTGGTGAAAGTATTGTCGTGCCGTACTTTTTTCCAGCCTGACACCAGATCGTAACCTTCTTCGCGTATCATGCGGTACAGTGCGGGAATCTCGTCCGGACTGTCCTGCAGGTCGGCGTCCATCGTGATGACCACGTCTCCGGCTGCCTCGCGGAAGCCGGTCTGGAGGGCGGCGGACTTGCCGTAGTTGCGGCGGAAACTGTAGGCGCGGATGTGGGGGTTTGCCGTGGAAAGTTCCTTTATCGTGTCCCATGACCCGTCGTCGCTGCCGTCGTCGATCATCAGGATTTCATATTCTATACCGGCAATGGGCGACTGGGCTATTGCACGGTCTATCCACTCTGTCAGTTCACGGAGGGATTCGTTCTCGTTGTAGAGAGATATTACAATTGACAGGTCCATCGGTTTTTATTCTTCGTGATATCCGGAAGTGCTATTAAAGGGATCCGCATCGTTCTTTTTTGCGAATGAGGCCAGGATGGCGGATACTATCAGGCCGCAGATGACACATCCGAGGAACTGTGATATGGCCATGATGGCAGGCATGGACCTGGCGAGCAGATCGTAGTCAAAGGCATCCGCAATGCCCATCGACTCATAGGTCTGGAATATCCGGTCGAGCAGTTCGGTCATGGCGCCTGGAATGAAAACCGTGTAGGTCAGCAGCACGAACAGGGTACATACCACAGCGGACAGGGTGCAGACGGCCATGCCGTAACCGAAGGACCGGCCGTAGGAAATGTAGTCCCAGGAGTCGGCATTGCGCCTCATGGCATAGTAGACGATATAGACGGAGGCACAGAGTTTTACAACGCTCAAAAGAACGTTCACTGCGGCAGGCAGCTGGAATATGCTGGTGATAAAATTGATTACAACGGAGACACTTGCGAGTATCAGACCGAATTTGGCGGCTTCAGACCAGTTAAGTTTGTAGTTCATCTCTGAATTTGTTGGATTTGACTGCAAATTTAGTAATTTTGCAGTTTGGAAAAACAACAGCGAACAGAAAATTTATCCTGTTATGATAGATATAAAATTTCCTGACGGGAGCGTCAGAAGTTACGAGAAGGGTATCACCCCTTATCAGATTGCGGAGCAGATATCTCCGCGCCTTGCAAGTGAGGTGCTTGCAGCATCATTCAACGGAAAGACAATAGACCTTGAGCTTCCCCTGAACGAGAGCGGAGAGCTCAGACTGCACAAATGGGAGGACCAGGAAGCCAAGTCCACGTTCTGGCACTCGTCGTCCCACCTGATGGCCGAGGCTCTGGAACTGCTCTATCCCGGCATCAAGTTCGGTATCGGACCCTCGATCGAGAACGGGTTCTACTATGACGTGGATCTGGGAGACAGGACCATCACCGATTCGGACCTCAAGAAGATCGAGGACAAGATGATCGAGCTGGCCCGCCAGAAACAGCATTTCGTACGCAAGGAAGTATCCAAGGCCGAGGCTATGGACACCTATACGAAGAAAGGCGACGAGTACAAGTGCGACCTCATCGGAGGTCTCGAGGACGGTACCATCACCTTCTATACCAACGGCAGCTTCACCGACCTGTGCCGCGGACCCCATCTGAGGGACACCTCGGTCATCAAGGCCGTCAAGCTGACCTCCATCGCCGGAGCCTACTGGAGAGGCGACGAGCACAACAAGATGCTTACCCGTATCTACGGTATCACCTTCCCCCAGAAGAAGATGCTCGACGAGTATATTGCCCTGATGGAAGAGGCCAAGAAGAGGGACCACCGCAAGATAGGCAAGGAGCTGGAGCTTTTCACATTCTCCCCGAGAGTCGGAGCCGGCCTGCCCCTGTGGCTGCCCAAGGGAGCCGCTCTCCGCGAGCGTCTGGAGCAGTTCCTGCGCAAGGTGCAGAAGGAGTACGGCTATCTGCCCGTAATCACTCCCCACATCGGCCAGAAGGAACTCTACGTGACATCCGGTCACTACGCCAAGTACGGAGCTGACTCCTTCCGCCCCATCACCACTCCCCAGGAGGGCGAGGAATTCCTGCTGAAACCCATGAACTGTCCTCACCACTGTGAGATATACCGCAGCAAGCCTCACTCATACAAGGACCTGCCCATCCGTCTGGCCGAGTTCGGTACTGTGTACCGCTACGAGCAGAGCGGAGAGCTGCACGGTCTGACCCGCGTGCGCGGCTTCACACAGGATGACGCCCACATCTACTGCCGTCCCGACCAGTTGAAAGAAGAGTTCTGCAAGGTGATTGACATCGTGCTGTACATCTTCAAGACCCTCAACTTCGACGAGTACATCGCCCAGGTATCCCTGCGAGACAAGAACGACCGCAGTAAATATATAGGTACAGACGAGAACTGGGAGAAGGCCGAGCAGGCTATCATCGAGGCCGCTCAGGAAAAGGGTCTGAAGACGATCGTGGAGTACGGCGAGGCCGCTTTCTATGGTCCCAAGCTGGACTTCATGGTCAAGGACGCCATCGGCCGCCGCTGGCAGTTAGGCACGATCCAGGTGGACTACAACCTGCCGGAGCGTTTCGAACTGGAATATACCGGCGCAGACGACAAGAAGTACCGTCCCGTGATGATACACCGCGCCCCCTTCGGCTCCATGGAGAGGTTCGTGGCAGTGCTCATCGAGCACACAGGCGGCAAGTTCCCTCTGTGGCTCACCCCCGAGCAGGCAGTGATACTTCCTATCAGCGAAAAATACAACGATTACGCAAAAAAAGTTTGCGAATTGCTTAATAATTACGATATTCGCGCCTCAGTTGACGAACGTAACGAGACTATCGGCAAGAAAATCAGGGAGAACGAACTCAAACGTATTCCTTTCCTGCTGGTGGTCGGCGAGAAGGAGACAGAGAACGGAACAGTGTCGGTCCGCCGTCAGGGAGAGGGCGACCAGGGTTCGATGACTCCCGAAGAATTCGCTGCCAAAGTCAACGAGGAAGTAAAAAACATGATTAATTAAAGTTTAGGAGGACATCTTTATCGCAACACCAGTCAAAAAGCGCCCTTATACGGGTGCTCCCAGGCCCGCCGCTCCGCAGCAGCACACTGAGGGCCGCAACAACAATGGAACGGGAAACCGTCAACCGGACAATAAGAAGGACGACGGCCCCAGGGTCAATGACGAGATCACTGCGTCTAAGGTAAGGCTTGTGGGAGACAATATCCCCCAGCCCGGTATCTATCCATTGCGGGAAGCCCAGAGACTTGCAGAGAGCCTCGAGTTGGATCTGGTGGAGATCTCCGCCAAGGTGGATCCTCCTGTCTGCAAGATCATAGACTACCAGAAGTACGTCTATCAGCAGAAGAAGAAGGCGAAGGAGATGAAGTCCAACGCCTCCAAGGTGGTGATAAAGGAGATCCGCTTCGGCCCGAACACCGACGAGCACGACTTCCAGTTCAAGCTCAAGCACGCCATCAACTTCCTGCAGGAAGGCTCGAAGGTCAAGGCTTACGTGTTCTTCCGCGGCCGCTCTATCCTCTTTTCCGAGCAGGGCGAGAAGCTGTTGCTCCGCTTTGCCCTTGAGCTCGAGGAGTACGGCAAGGCAGAGCAGATGCCCAAGTTGGAGGGAAAGAGAATGATAATGATGATCGCTCCTGTGAAGAAGAAATAACCGTTTTGAAACGTTTTAATATAGTTTAACTAAATTTTTTGTAACAATGCCCAAAATGAAGACCAACTCCGGTGCCAAAAAGCGCTTCGTGCTTACCGGAACTGGAAAAGTGAAGAGAAGACACGCTTATCACAGCCACATTCTCACCAAGAAGACGACAAAGCAGAAAAGGAACCTCAACAAGGTCGTTATAGCTGACGCTTGCGACACCAGGAGGATCAAAGAGATGATTGTCGCCTAAGTTCATTTAATTTATTGTTTAACTGGATGCTTCAGCAGAATAAGTCTCCCGAAAGGGGGGAGCGCTGACATTCTTAAAATTTAAAAGTGTAGTATGCCAAGATCAGTGAATTCGGTGGCTTCAAGAGCCCGCCGCAAGAAAATTCTCAAACAGACCCGCGGTAACTTCCTCGCCAGGAAGAATGTCTGGACAGTAGCCAAGAACACCTATGAGAAAGGTTTGGGTTACGCGTACCGCGACCGTAAAGCCAAGAAACGCAACTTCCGTTCACTTTGGATCCAGCGTATCAATGCCGCTGCCCGTGAGCATGGTATGAACTATTCGCAGTTTATCGGTGCTCTTGCAAAGCAGAACGTAGGTCTCAACCGTAAGGTGCTCGCCGACCTGGCCCTGAACAACCCTCAGGCTTTCGAGGCAGTGATCAATTCTGTGAAGAAATAGTCACCGTCAGCGCACGTGAAAGAGCTCCTGCATAATAAGTGGTTCCGTTTCGGAGTCTGGGGTGTCCTGTACCTGCTCTGGGTGATATGGCTCGGAAATTACTGGTGGCTTCTCGGCCTCCTCGTGATTTTCGATATCTTTATCACCAGGAAGGTAAAATGGGCATTCTGGAAGAAGAACTATAAGGAAGGGGAGAAGCACAATGTATGGCTGGACTGGCTCGATGCCATAATCTTCGCCGTAATTGTGGTAGTGCCCCTCAATATCTTCTTCCTCCAGGCTTTCAGGATTCCCTCCTCTTCCATGGAGAGTACCCTGATGACCGGTGACTACTTGTTTGTAGGCAAGCTGGCCTATGGCCCCAAGCTGCCGGAGAGACCTCTTTCCATACCTTTTGTCCACAACACCATTTTCGGCAGAAAGTCCTATTCGGACCTCATCAGGCGCGACTACAGACGTCTGGCCGGTTTCGGCAGCGTAGAGCGCGGGGATGTGGTGGTGTTCAACTTCCCTCACGGAGATACCGTACTGTCCAAGCTGCCCGCTGACGACTACTATACCCATGTGCGGTTCAACGGAAGGGAGTACACTGAGAAGACCTACGGTCCTCTGATCGTAAGGCCGGTGGACAAGGAGGACAATTATGTAAAGAGATGTGTAGCTATTGCCGGAGACACCCTCGAGGTGCGTGACGGTGAGGTCTTCGTCAACGGAGAGCTCCTCGACACATATCCCGGCATACAGAACACCTACAGGGTAGTTACCAGCGGCTCCCAGATCAATCCCAAAATACTCGAGGATGCCGGAATCCAGAAGGCTGACGCATGGTTCGACGCCTCGCTTCCCGGGTATCCGTCGATGCCCATGACTGCGGAGGCTGCGGGGAAGATCGCCGCAACCGCCAATGTCACAGAATGCAGCCGCAATGTGGACGCCTATCCTCCCGATTATCCGGATTCTTACCTGATGCTCTTCCCCTTTACGGAGGACTTCAAGTGGACGAGGGACAATTATGGCCCCCTCTATATTCCGGCCAAGGGAGACAGTGTGGCCCTGACTCTGGAGAACCTCCCCCTCTATAGCCGCATCATCGATGTCTACGAGGGACATGACCTTGAGGTTCAGGACAGTACCATAGTGATAGACGGCCAGCCCGCAACTCATTATACTTTCGGGATGGATTACTACTTCATGATGGGTGACAACAGGCACAACTCTCTCGACTCCCGTTATTGGGGCTTCGTTCCGGAGAACCACATCGTGGGCAAGCCGCGCGTGATATGGTTCTCAAAGGATGTCAACAAACCTTTCCCTCGGAATATCAGATGGAACCGATTGTTGAAGTTTGTGTAAAAAATTTGGAATTTAAAGAAAAAAAGGGGATATTTGCAGCCCTTTGGAATTTAGAAATAAAATAGGAAAAAATATATGGCACGTGTTTGTCAAGTAACAGGAAAGAAGAGGGTGATCGGAAACAACGTTTCCCACTCCAAGCGTCGTACGAAACGCGAGTTCGCTCCCAACCTGAAGGTAAAGCGCTTCTGGCTCGAGGAGGAGAACAGGTTTGTGACTCTGAAGGTCTCTGCTGCCGGCATGAGGACCATCAATAAGAACGGTCTCGCAGCAACTCTGAAGGCCGCTCAGGAAAAAGGTTTAATCGACATTTATTAACGGAGGATACTAATCATGGCAAAGAAAGCAAAAGGCAACAGAGTACAGGTGATCCTCGAGTGCACCGAGCAGAAGGACAGTGGAGTTCCCGGAATCTCCCGTTATATCACCACAAAGAACAAAAAGAACACTCCTGACCGTCTCGAGCGTAAGAAATACAACCCTTACCTCCGCAGAGTAACTGTTCATAAGGAAATCAAATAAGTTTTAAGATATGGCAAAGAAAGCGGTTGCAACCTTTAGCGGTGACAAGGCCTCCAAGAGGACATTTGTCAAATGTATCAGGATGGAAAAATCCGACCGTACAGGTGCCTACATCTTCAAAGAGGATTTCGTAGCCACCGACCGTACAAAAGAGTTCTTCGAGAAGAAGTAAATAATTACTTAAAGATAGCGATAGGGTGCCCTTGCGACACCCTATTTTCATTTATGGATATGGACTTACAGGAAATAATTGACAGGACAACGGCGGCCTATGCCCCACTGGTAAAAGCCTCCTCCGAAGCCTATTGGGAGGGAACTACAACGGGTAATGCCGGAGCATTCGACCGTTATGCCGGGATAAACAAGAAGATTGTCTCGCTTTTCTCCGACAGCAGGACCTTCGGGGAACTTCGTGAAATAAAGGAGTCGGGAAGCGTTTCAGATACGACGATGCGCCGACAGCTCGATGAACTGTACAACGCCTTTCTCTCCAGACAGGCTGACAAGTCCCTGCTGAATGCAATCATAGGGAAGGAAACGGAACTGGAACGGAAATACGCTGCTTTCAGGGCTGATTTCCGTGGACGCAGAATCAATGACAATGAGGTGGAGCATCTTCTGCGGACGTCTTCCGACTCCGGCGAACTGAGGGATGTATGGGAAGCGCACAAGGCTGTGGGCCGGGAGGTGGCACAGGATATTGTGGAGGTGGTCCGGCTTCGCAACTCTCTGGCGGATATGCTCGGGTTTACCAACTATCACTCCATGAGCCTGATGCTCAGCGGGGAGAAGCCCCGGGAGGTAGAACTGCTGATGAATGAGGTGGATGAGCTTTCGCGGGACAGCTTTGCCGCTGTCAAGGCGGAACTGGACGAGGCTATGGCCCGGCGTTGCGGTATCGCCCGGGAGGAGCTGAGGCCCTGGCACTATCAGGGACGGTTTTTCCAGGAGGCTCCGGACCTCTATCCGGTGGACTTCGACAAGTACTACAAAGGCAGGGATCTGGAGCGGCTGACCATAGACTACTACCGCAGCATCGGTCTGGACGTGGAGCCCATGATGCGCCGCAGTGACCTCTACCCGCGTGAGGGCAAGAACCAGCATGCCTTCTGCATCGATATGGACGGCATGGGGGATGTACGGGTGCTGTGCAACCTCACCGACAACGAGAGGTGGATGGAGACCATGCTGCACGAGTTCGGCCATGCGGCCTACAGTGTGGGGCATGATTCCAATCCGGATCTGCCCTTCCTGCTGAGGGAGGCCGCCGGTATTTTCACTACCGAGGGTGTGGCCATGATGTTCGGCCGCCTTTCGCGCAACCCGGAGTGGATGCGGCTCAATCTCGGGATTTCCCCTGAGGAGGCTGCCCGTATCGCTCCCGACTGCCGCCGTGCCGCCCGCCTGAGCCAGCTGGTGCAGGCCCGTTTCATGCAGGTGGTCTACCGCTTCGAGAAGGCCATGTACGCCGACCCGGAGCAGGACCTCAATGCCCTGTGGCGTGACCTCGTGGAGAAGTACCAGCTGCTGACTTACCCCGAAGGCCGCGACGAGCCGGACTGGGCCGCGAAGATCCACATTGCCCTCTATCCCTGCTACTACCACAACTACCAGATGGGCGAGCTCTTTGCCTCGCAGATGCACCGTTACATCGTAGAGAACATCACCCGCAGCGGAGACCTGGCCACCGACTCCTACACCGGCTGCCCTGAAGTGGGACGCTGGCTCTCAGAAAAAATTTTCGCCCCCGGCAAGCTGTATCCCTGGAATGAGATGATCAGCCGTGCCACGGGCGAAAAACTTACTGCCGCCTGGTGGGCAGCAGAGGTCAGGTAGAGACGGCTCAGCGGAGCTCTATTGCCACGCCGCCGCTGCGGGCAAGGGGAATCTCCAGTTTGGAGTCCGAGGTGATCAGGGTCTCGGATATCTTGTAGCTCTGGGGATTCTCGTCCCAGGATGCGTCCTCTCCGTCGGCGTAGATGGTGGCGGTATATTTCTTGCCCTTTGTCAGGGGCAGTTTGGAGAAGTCGATGGTCGCAGTGCGCTCATTCTCGTCGGTGATGGCACCGATGTACCATTTGTCCTCACCCTTGGCCTTGCGGGCTGTGGTGATGTAGTCGCCCGGCTCGGCCTCCAGCACCTTGGTGTAGTCCCAGTCGGTGGGTACGTTGCGGATGAAGGTGAAGGCATCGGGGAAGCGCTCGTAGTTCTCGGGCAGGTCGGCTACCATCTGCAGGGGGGAGTACAGCACTACGTAGAGGGCCAGCTGCTTTACCAGTGTGGTGTGGATGTGGCCCTTGGCATTCTCGTCGTAGTATTTCATGTCCTGCTGGAAAATGCCGGGGGTGTAGTCCATCGGGCCGCCCA
>DVIL01000096.1 GCA_018711305.1 Candidatus Coprenecus stercorigallinarum | reverse complement strand
TGACTCAAAAAAGCCCTATTTTGGCGACATAATGCCCCACTTAACAGATCGCCGAATCAGAACTTATTGACCATAAGGCAATTGGTTTTAACTATATTGTCTAGTGGAATTGTTCACATTCCAAAAGCAGGTATTATGTACTATGTACGATGAAACTTTGCCGCAACGGCAGCAATCCCCGCGATTCGGCGCCGGTGTGGTAAGTCCTAAGCAAAGCAAGTGTCTGCGGCTTTATTCGGCGAATGAGCACCGTGCGGTTGGCAAAAAGAAAGGCCGGCCCGGAAATGCAGGCCGACCTATAGTTTAGAAAAAACAAACTCTGAAAGTTACGGGATTATTTGCGCTCGCCGAGCTTGCTGTCCAGCATTACGAGGCCAGCTTCGCCGGAACGCTGTACTTTCTCGTAGATGGAGAGGGTGGTTGCCTCTTCCTCGACCTGCTCGCGGATATAGGTCATGAAGAAATCCTCGGAGGGTTTGTCCTTCTCCTCGCGGGCGATGTCGACCATCTTGTCGATCAACGCTGTTACGTGGCACTCGTGCTCATAGACGTGTTTGAAGACTTCCTGCACGCTGCCCCAGCCCTGAGGCACTACGTCGATCATGCTGACTTTGGCTGTACCGCCTCTCTTCTGGAGGAAGGAAGCCATGCCGTAAGCATGCTCGAGCTCTTCCTGAGACTGTCTCTTCATCCAGTGTGACATTCCGTCATAACCCTCTTTCTCAAGATAGAAAGACATGGAAAGGTAGAGGTTGGCCGACCACATCTCGGCGATTATCTGATCATTGATCGCATTCTGTAATTTTTCGGTAATCATGGTAGTAACGTTTTAAATGTTAATTTCTGACTTATGCCTCTGCAAAACCGATACCACACTCCGCGACAATGCCACAATGTCACAAAAACAGGAACTCCTGTCACTGGTCAGGCCGGCAAACGGGTCAGTATATCGCGACATTGTTGATCAGAGGGCAGGCGTAAGAATCTATGATATTGAATCTTACCTCGGAAGCCTCAACAGGGTCGAAGCGCATGATCCGCTTGTACCCTATTGTCGTACCGCGGCAGACCTCCTTCCACTCCCCTGTCTCTCCCAGGCGGCATTCCACACTGAACTCCTTGACTCTCTGCCCCAGAGGGATGTACTCCTGGAGCATCACCGAACTGACCTTCCTGTCTCTGCGGAAATACACGGTGAAAGAGGCGGAGGTGACACTGTCATCCGTCGTCCAATAGGTCGAGTAGCGGCCGTCAACGGCATTTGCAGCGGCATACTTGGGGGAATTGGCGCGGACCGTCCCGGAATACGCGCGGGACATCTTGGCATAGTCTGCGTGGAATGCCTCCGTACGGGCGTCGCGGAACTCCATCAGACGTGCCGAATCGACGGGGCTGATGCGTCCGCTGCGGTCAGGAGGAACATTGAGCAGCAGATTGGCATTACGCCCTACCGACGCATAGTATATCTCCATAAGCTCGTCCACGCTCTTGACGAGGGAATCTGTCGATGGGGAATAGAACCAGCCGGGTCGGATAGACACGTCCGCCTCTGCGGGAATCCACTGACTGCCGTGTACATTGCCGCAGTTGAGGGTATCACGGGGAGGTGCCAGACGTCCCGGGGCGAATCCGGCGACATCCAGCCGCGACCAGTTGGTCTCCCCGGCATATCCGCGCTCGTTGCCCACCCAGCGGCATCCGGGTCCCACATCACTGAAAATGACCAGGTCCTGATTAAGGGTATGGGCTGTGGCATTGAAATAATTCCAGCGGTAACGGCTCGGTGCGTCGCCCTCCCCGTCATCAGCCCCGTCGAACCAGAGCTCGAAGATATCGCCGTACTCGGTCAGCACCTCGGTGATACAGCCGGCAAATACCTCATTATAGGCTTCAGTGCCGTAGGCAGGGTGGTTGCGGTCCCAGGGAGAAATGTAGACTCCGAGGCGGAGGTCATACTTCTCACAGGCATCCGCCAACTCGCGCAGTACATCGCCCTGGCCGTTCCGCCAGGAGCTCTGGGCTACGGTATGACGGCTGTACTTGCTGGGCCACAGACAGAAGCCGTCATGATGCTTGGCTGTGAGGATAATACCTTTCATACCGGCCTCGCGTGCTATACGGGCCCACTGCTCACAGTCGAGGTCCGTGGGGGCGAACACGTCCGGGTTCTCGTCACCTGTTCCCCACTCACTGTCTGTAAATGTGTTGGGGCCGAAGTGTACGAACATATAGTACTCCATCTTCTGCCACTCCATCTGGGCTTCCGTCGGTACGGGACCATAGGGGGCCGGGACCGTACTGTCATTGCAAGAAGCCGCCACCGCAAGCGCGGCGACGGCTGTCAGGAAAATATTTATGCTTCTTCTCATATCGTCATATATGCTGCATCTGTCTTATTGTCTGCCTCCTCCGAGGGAACGGTAGAGGTTGACGGTGGTCTGCAGAAGGAGATACTTGTCGGATACCACATTGAGCTGGGCTGACAGCAGGGACTGACGGGCTGTCAGCACCTCCAGGTAGGTCATTCCGGTACTCTTCTGATAAAGGTACTCGGCTGTCTGTACGGAACGCTCGAGATCTGTCATCTGGGAAATATGCTTCTGAAGCATCTCGTCGTATATCTCGAGAGCGTAGAGGTTGTTGTTCACCTCCTCTCCCGCATCGAGCAGAGCCTGTTTGTAGCTCAGCTTGGCTATCTCCTCCTCAGCCTTCGCAACACGCAGGTTGGAGGTCAGCTGTCCCTTGTTGAATATGGGCTGGGCGAGCTGGGCAAGGGCCGAGACGATCAGACCGCCGGGGTTGAGAATCGCCTGTCCCACACTGTTGGTCCATCCGGCGCTGCCAGAAAGGGTAAGCTTGGGATAGAAGGCCGAACGGGCCTGATTGGTCGAATAGTAGGCACTGGCCAGAGCCATCTCTGCCTGATAGACATCGGGACGGTTGGAGAGCAGTTCCAGAGGAATTCCCACTGAGAAGTCCTGAGGCAGCGTCTGCTCGTCGAGAGTGCCTCTCTCTATCTCAGTGTACACTGAGCCGAGGATGGAGCAGAGGGCGTTCTCCGCCTCCTGACGCTGGCGCTTCATATCTGCCAGCGAAGCCTCCAGGCCGTAGAGCTGGGCGCGGGACTGGGTGACTGCATTCTCATTGACACGGCCGACCTTGAGCATTGCCTCCATACTGCGGATCTGCTCCGCCCAGAGGGTCACATTCTCCTCACTGACACGGACCTGTTCGTCCAGCATCAGCAGGGAATAATAGGCATTGGCCACTGTGGCGATGAGCTGGGAGCGGACTGCCTGGCGGTAAGCCTCCTGCTGGAGAAGGGCAGCCTGAGCTCCCCGCTTGGCGTTGAGCAGCGAGCCGAAGAGGTCGATGTCCCAGCTGACGGAAAGTCCGGCATTGTAGGTCCAGGTTCCGGTGGTGGTGACATTGCCCTGATTGTCGGCAAGGGTGTAGTTGTATCCGCCCTGAGGGCCGAGATTCAGCGAAGGGGAATAAGCCCACTTCGAGGCTTTCAGACGGGCCTGGGCCTGCTCCACTCTGAGAGCGGCGCTGAGCAGGTCAGTATTGTTGTCCAGAGCGGTGCGGATGAGTTCCTGCAGGTAAGGATCGGTGAACATTTCCTCCCAGGGCATATACCCGAAGGAAGTGCTGTCCTCCGCAGCCCGGGCATCCTCCTCGGGGGAGACAAGCTCCGCGCGGTAGAGGCTGTCCATGGGAACTACATCCTCAGGCCTCTGGTACTTGCGGTAGATGGAGCAGCTGCTGACCACTGCCACCGCGGCTATTGTAAGTATTATCTTTCTCATAATGATGCTTCTCTTTCCTCCTTTCTTTTACCCATTACCTTCTCCTCCACAAACTGGAAGATGACGAAGAACATAGGCGTGATGAACATAAGTGCTATAGTTCCGACTACCATACCTCCGGCAGTTCCCACACCGAGGGAGCGGTAACCGTTGGCTCCTACTCCTGAAGCCGTAATCAGAGGCAGCAGACCGATAACCATGGTAAGCACTGTCATGAGCACAGGCCTGAGACGGACACCTGCGGCGGACAGGGCGGCGGCACTGAGGCTCATGCCCATCTTGCGGCGCTGGGTACCGTACTCGGTAATCAGAATCGCTGTCTTGGAAAGCAGTCCGATGAGCATGATCATACCGACCTGGGTATAGATGTTGCTCTCAAGACCCCATATCTTGGTGAAGAGGTAGCTGCCCATCAGGCCGAAAGGCACGGAGCAGAGTACCGCGAGGGGAAGGAAGAGACTCTCGTACAGACCGCAGAGGATGAGGTAGATGAAGATCACGCAGATCACATATACGATGGCTGTGGTGTTGGACTCCGCCAGCTCGGCCTCCTCACGGGTCATACCGGAGAACTCGTAGCCGAATCCGGTAGGCAGGGCCTCCTGGCTGACTTCCTCGATGGCCTGGATGATGTCTCCGGAGCTGTAGCCCGGGTTAGGCATACCCTGTACGGTGATGGAGGTAAACATGTTGAAGCGGTTGAGCACCTCGGCGCCGTAGATCTTCCTCATGGTGACGAACTGGCTTACGGGAGCCATTCCGTTGGATGTCCTCACATATACGTCATCGAGTGACTGCATATTGTCCCTGAATTCGGTGGGAGCCTGGAGGATAACACGGTAGAGCTTGGTAAAGCGGTTGAAGTTCGACACGTACATACTTCCGTAGTATCCGGAGATAACCGAGAGAACTGCGTCAGTGGTAGTACCGGCACGGATACACTTGGCGGCATCCACGTCCAGCTCATACTGAGGGAAGTTGGAGCTGAAGGATGTGTAGGCCATCTGCACCTCGGGCCTCTGGTTCAGAGCCGCGATGAAGTCCTGTGTCACGTCCTCCAGCACGTCGATACCACGTCCGGAACGGTCCTGCAGGTCGACGAAGAAGCTGTTACCAGTTCCGTAACCGGAAATCATAGGAGGAGCGAAGATGAAGATCTGGGCGTTGGTGATATGGGCAGTCCTGGCGTAAATCTCCTCGATGACCGCCGTGTAGCTGTGCTCCTTGCCCTCACGCTGGTCCCAGGGTTTCAGACGGATCATCAGCATGGCGTGCGAGGCGCCGCTGCCGGAGAAGGAGAAACCGGCCACCTGGTTGTATGTCTGGATCTCCTCGATGTCATCGATACTGTTCTGCATCTCGGTGAGGATGTCGTTGGTCTCGGCCAGAGTCGTACCGGGCGCTGCATCCACGCTCACGAAGAGGGAGCCTGTATCCTCATTGGGCACCAGAGAGGTCTTGGCTGTGGCCATGAAGTACACGAGCAGACCGCAGGCGGCAACCAGAAGGGTCACGCCTACCCATTTGTGCTTGATGAAGAACTTGACACCGTATTTGTACTTGGTGATCAGACGTCCGAAAGATGTCTCGAAAGCGATCCTGAACCTGGTTGAGAACTGCTTGGGCTTCTCGCCGGGACGGACGATTTCGTTAGGTTTGAGGATAATGGCGCAAAGTGCGGGGGAAAGGGTAAGGGCGTTGATCGCCGAGAAGCCCACCGCTGCCGCCATGGTCAGACCGAACTGTTTGTAGAACAGACCGGAAGTACCTCCAAGGAAGGATACGGGGATAAACACGGCCATGAAGACCAGTGTCGCCGATACTACGGCTGCAGACACGCCCTCGACACCGTCCACTGCGGCCTTGTACGAAGAGCGGTAACCCATGTCGAAGCGTGCCTGCACCGCTTCGACCACAATGATTGCGTCGTCGACGACCGTACCGATAACCAGAATCAGCGCGAAGAGGGTGATCAGGTTGATCGTGAAGCCGGCCACCACCAGGAATGCGAAGGTGGCGATCAGGGCGACGAAGATACATATAGTAGGGATGAGTGTTGATCTCGGGTTCTGGAGGAAGACGTACACCACGAGAATCACGAGGAGCAGGGTCTCGAAGAGGGTGCTGATCACCTCGTTGATGGAAGCATCAAGGAAGTCCTTGGTACTCATGATGTCCACGATCTCCACTCCCTTGGGAAGATCTGCCTTCACTGTCTCCAGATAGGCGTCGATGTCCTTGATGATCTCGTTGGCGTTACTTCCGGCGGTCTGGTTGATCATACAGCTCACACCGGGAGCTCCCTTCACACGGCCCTCGTAATTGTAGGAGATGGCACCCAGCTGGATATCGGCGATATCCTTGAGCTTGAGCACGCGGCCGTCCTCATAGGCCTTGATGACTATCTCGCCGAACTCCTCCTCGGTGGACAGACGGCCCTTGTAGCGGAGGGTGTACTGGAAGACGTTGTCGGAGTTCTCGCCGATGGCACCGGTGGACGCCTCGATGTTCTGGCTGGAAAGAGCCGCACTGACATCGCTGGGCACCAGTTCATAGCGGGCCATCAGGTCAGGCTTCATCCATATACGCATGGCGTAGTCACCGCCCATGACATTACAGTCACCGACACCGGAGATACGCTGAATCTGGGGTTTTACGTTGATGGACAGGTAGTTGGTCAGGAAGGTCTCGTCGTAAGTGGCGTCTGGAGACACCAGGGCGAACACCTTCAGGGTACTGCTCTGACGCTTGGACACCTCCACTCCGACTCTGGTAACTTCGGCAGGCAGAAGCGAAGTGGCCCTGGACACACGGTTCTGTACGTTCACAGACGCCATGTCGGGGTCAATGCCCTGCTTGAAATACACTGTGATGGAAGCACTTCCCGAGTTACTTGCCTCGGATGTCATGTAGGTCATGTCCTCCACACCGTTGATGGCTTCCTCGAGGGGGGCAATCACGGCATTCTGCACGGCAGTCGCATTCGCACCGCTGTAGGTGGTCGACACGCGGATGGTAGGAGGAGCTATGTCCGGGTACTGCTCCACAGGCAGCATCGCAAGTCCGATGATACCCACCAGCACCAGGAAAATGGAAATAGCGACCGACAGGATAGGACGGTCGATAAACGTTTTAAGATTCATATCTCTTATTCTCCTTTATTAGAATTAGAGGCGGCCTCAACAGGAGTACCGGTAACGGGAGTACCCTCCCTGAGCAGACCGGCTCCCTCTGATACAATCACGTCACCTGTATTCAGGCCGCTCTCAACAACATACTCCTTGCCGTTGTTGATTCTGAACACTTTCACTTCATTTGAAACGGCCTTTCCGTCCACTACCTTATATACAAAGATCTTGTCCTGTATCTCGTATGTGGCTGTCTGGGGAATCACTATGCAGTTGTCTCTGTCGTAGGAAATGTTGATACGTCCGGAACTTCCGCTCATCAGACGTCCGTTCTCATTGTCAAACACGGCCCTCACGCTTACAGTACCGGTTCCGCGGTCCACGATACGGCTGATCACGTCGATGCGGCCGGGCTCCTCATACACTGTACCGTCTGTAAGAGTCAGGGTGACAGGTTGGAAGGAGGCAATGGTGTTGTCTATGGAACCGTACTGGCGGGTCATTGAGAGGACTTCCTTCTCGGGCAGGGAGAAATATACATACATCTGTGAATTGTCCGATACGCTGATCAGGGGCTCGGTCATGGAAGAGCTGACCAGAGCGCCTACCCTGATGGATGTCATGCCGGCAGAACCGTTCACGGGGCTCTTTACAATGGCATAAGAGAGGTTCTGGGCTGCACTGGCCTCAGATGCCTGCGCCTGGCGCAGTGACGCTACCGCACTGTTGTAGGAGTTGCGGGCCGTCTGGAGCTCGAAATCCGAAATGACATTCTCGGCGTACAGGTCCTCGCTTCCTTCCAGTGAGAGCTGGGCTGTAGCGAGCTGGGCCTCGGCTGTAGCTACAGCTGCCTTGGCCTGCCTGTATGAAGCCGCATAGGGAATAGTGTCGATAACGAACAGCGTCTGCCCTTTTTTAACCTTGGCTCCTTCTTTTACCAACACGTCGGTGATAAAACCGGACACCTGAGGTCTCACCTCCACATCCTGTTTTCCTTCTATTACCGCTGAATAACTGACAGATAATGTTCTGTCCTCAGGAGAAACCTTTAAAAGCGGATAGGTCACCGCTTCTTTCTGACCCTCGGCTTTCTGCTTGCAAGAGGCCATGCTCAGAACAGCAAGAAAGCTTACAGCCGCAATTTTCAGATACTGCATATTGTATAATCCTTTTTTTAAAAAATTTCTGAGTCCGTGTTAGCAACAATTATGCCTAATACAAGAAATTTCCTAAATTTGCACCTACATTTCCCTTTTTGACATACAAGTATTTAGCCGATATGAAACACAATTGTTTATCCATTTGGCTCTTCAGCCTTGCCGCAGCCCCTCTGATAGTTGGCTGCACCGCTGCTTCAGGGCAGTTTCCTCCCAAGGAGGGTTCCCTCCATGAACTGTGCTACACCCCCGCAAGTTCCGAATTTTCACTATGGGCACCGACTGCCGACTCCGCCCGTGTCCTGCTATATGAAGAAGGACTCGGAGGACATCCCTATGAGGTCATTGACATGAAGAGAAATGCTGCTGACGGATCCTGGAGCGCTGTGGCAGACGGAGACCTCGCAGGACGGTTCTACACCTTCAGGGTCAATGTCTCAGGCCGGTGGCTCGACGAGACTCCCGGCATCTTCGCCACCGCAGTCGGAGCCAACGGGCAGCGGGCGGCAGTAGTGGATTTCGGCAGCACCGACCCCGAAGGCTGGGCCGGGGACCGTCGCCCGGAGCTCCGCTCTTTTGCAGATGCAGTGATCTACGAGATGCACCACCGGGATTTCTCTGTCTCCGCCAATTCCGGAATTTCCACTGAGCACCGGGGCAAATTCCTCGCTCTGACCGAGACCGGCACACGCGGACCCCGTGGCGTACGCACCGGCATCGACCATCTCGTAGAGTTGGGCGTGACGCACGTGCACATCCTTCCATCCTTCGACTATGCCTCTGTCGACGAGACCAGACTGGAGGACAATGTCTACAACTGGGGCTATGACCCGGTGAACTACAATGTCCCCGACGGCTCCTACTCCACTGACCCCTACGATCCTTCGAGCCGCATCAGGGAATTCAAGGAAATGGTCCAGGCCCTGCACAAAGCCGGAATACGGGTAGTGCTCGACGTAGTGTACAACCATGTGGCCGATGCCGCGTCCCACGCCTTCGAGCGTACCGTACCCGGATACTTCTTCCGCATGAGGGAGGACGGCAGCTTCGCGGACGGCTCGGCATGCGGCAACGAGACAGCTTCCGAGAAGGAAATGATGCGCCGCTACATGGTCGAATCCGTCTGCTGGTGGGCCGAGGAATACCACATCGACGGCTTCCGCTTCGACCTGATGGGCATACACGACATAGAGACCATGAATGCCATACGCTCGGCTCTGTACGATATAGACTCTTCGATACTCATCTATGGTGAGGGCTGGGCCGCCTCCGCTCCCCTGTATGACGGAAAACTGCTGGCCATGAAGGCCAACACCTGGGAAATGCCGGGTATAGCGGCATTCTCCGACGAGATGCGCGATGCCCTCCGCGGCCCGTTCAGCGATGACTCGCAGGCAGGCTTCCTCGGAGGCGTGCAGGGTCTGGAGGAAAGTGTCAAATTCGGAGTGGCGGGAGCGATATGGCATCCGGACGTGGACTTCGCAGACGTCAACTACTCCGACACTTGCTGGGCCTCTGAGCCTTCACAGATGATCTCGTACATCTCCTGTCACGACGACATGTGCCTGCGTGACAGACTTCACGCCTCCCTGCCGGGTATATCCGAGGACGAGCTGCTGAGGCTGGACAAACTCGGCCAGACCGTAGTATTCACATCCCAGGGCATACCTTTCATATATGCAGGCGAGGAACTTTTCCGCACAAAACAAGGCGTGCACAACAGCTACAACAGCCCCGACGCCATCAACGCCATCGACTGGAGCTTCAAGGCCAGATATGCTGACCTTTACAACTACTACCGCGGACTCATCGCCCTGCGCAAGGCCCATCCCGCCTTCCGCCTCGGAGACGCAGACCTGGTACGGGAACATCTGGAATTTCTGGATGCGCCTGAGGGAGTGGTGACTTGGAGACTTACCGGACACGCCGGCGGAGACCCCTGCGAAGAACTCGTTGTGATCATCAACTCGCGCAAAGAGCCCGTAAGCATAGACATCCCGGACTGGAAAGCTGCTTCGGACAGCAACGGCTCAATGCCGGAGAACGGCCCTGAGCACCGCTACACAGTCTACTGCAGGGACGGCCGCATCTCCGCAGACGGTCTCGGCACCATAACCGGTCCCGTTCTGAGTGTCGGCCCCCAGCAGGCCCTCATCGTCGGCCGGTAGCCTACATCAGACATGATTGTACTCTCCCGTCTGAGAGATTGACCGACCTCTTATCATCAACCGTACCGCAATGGCAGCAGTTCCCGGGATTCACTGCCGTTGCGGTATTGCGCATCCGAGGCGACCCCGACCACAAGCCTTCTGAAGCACATCCCGACTGCCGAACCTTTCCGCAATGCGTCTCCTACTCCTTCGGAAGGAGTGAAGGATAGATTTAATTGCTATACTTCCTCGTACACCCTACCTTTGAGTGCGTCATCCGAATAGACGTGGAGGCTGTGGCCGGTGTCGCTGAGGCAGGTGATGCGGTGGATGTGGTTGTCGAACCCTTCGGAATCCCCGAGTGCGAAGAAACCTCCGGGACGGTCTATTTCCACCGTCTTGATTTTCCGTGCACCGGTCTCCGAGACTTTCTCGAAGATCTCGAGCCTGAAAACTCCGTCCGCGAAGTTGTAGGCGGCGAACTGCGGATGGCCGTGGATGGTGGTGGTATTGCCCCGTTTCCATGACATGACTATGGCCTCCCAGTGCGTTTCCGGACATCTGCCTATGTAACTGCGTATATACTTTGTGTCAGAATATTCATTGAAATCCTGCAGGGGATACTTTCCAAGCCAGTCCATGACGTAGCTGCGGAGACTTTCCCCTGTCTGTCCGTCCACTCCGTTCCTGCCTGCCGAGGCATCCCGCACTATGTCCATAAGACCGTTGAAAAACTCCGAATACCCTTCGCGGATAGTAATCTGGCCGGGAAAACTGCTTCCCACAATGCCGGTATCATGCTTCATATCGTAATCTTCTTAAAAAAAGATTGTAGGTTTTGCAAATATCGTGCTACATGCCGGCCTGCAGCCTACAGCACCTGCATTCCGGCCACTGCCCGACGGTAGCCGTCCATCATGGAACGTACTATGTCCGCGGCCGACGGAAGGTCTTCGATGAGCGAAACTCCCTGTCCTATCTCCAGTTCACCGGCAGAGAGATCTCCGTCGAAGATACCCAGTCTGGCCCGGCCGCGTCCGAGCAGTTCCGTAAGCTCTTCCTTCGAAGCCCCACGGTCCTCCGCCTCCTGCACCTGGGCGTAGAAATCGTTCTTGATCAGGCGGGTAGGACTCAATTTCTTGAGGGACAGCATCGTATCGCCCTCCTTGAGCCCGAGACACAGACGCTTGAACTCCTCGCTGGCACTGCTCTCACGGCAGAGGGCAAAGCGTGTACCTACCTGCACTCCCTCTGCTCCGAGAGCAAAGGCAGCAGCCATGCCCGCACCCGAGACTATGCCGCCGGCAGCCAGCAGAGGCAGGGATATGGCCTCACGGACCTGAGGCACGAGCACCATCGTAGCCGTCTCTTCCCGACCGTTGTGCCCGCCGGCCTCGAAACCCTCAGCCACCACGGCATCTACACCGGCCTCGGCGCATTTGACCGCAAACTTGGAGCTGGAGACTACATGCGCCACCTTGACACCCGCGTCCTTGAGCCGCGCCGTCCAGGTCTTGGGATTACCCGCCGAAGTGAAGACGACCGGCACCTTCTCCGCCAGTACCGTCTCCATCAGTTCCGTGGCATAGGGCGACATCAGGGGCACATTGACCCCGAAAGGTCTGTCTGTAGCCGCACGGCACTTGGCGATATGCTCCCGCAGCAGCTCCGGCTTCATCGAACCGGCCCCGAGCAGACCTAAACCGCCGGCGGCACTAACCGCCGAGGCCAGCCGCCAGCCGCTGCACCAGACCATTCCGCCCGCCACTATCGGATAGCGGATGCCGAACACGGAGCAGACCCGGTTGTCATTGCGGATGATCTCAGTGCGGGTCTCGCATACCACCGCATCCATCAGCATATCGTGAGGCTCGCGCGGCACGGCATCGACGACCTGGAAGTCGAAACAGACTCCGACCTTGTACGGCCCGGCACCATCTCCACGTACCTCCCCGAGCAACCTGTCGTAAAAGCCTTTGCCGCGTCCCATCCGGCCGCCTTCCATATCGAAGGCCACTCCGGGCACCACGACCAGGTCGATATCGGAGATACGCACCTCCTCCGAGCCCTCCACCGGCTCCGGAATCGAATACGACTCGCCCGGCACCAACGCAGCCCGCCCGGAGAACCGTCTGATCCTCAGCATCTCTCCGTCCACCACCGGCAGAAACACATTTTTCCCGGCGGCGGCACAGGAAATCACCGCATCCTGAGTGGACACCTCATCCTGCATTGCCCAGTAGAACAGAATATTCTGCGCCCGGCGGAACCGCGGCAGCCCCATCAGCCTCTCCATCACCGGCACTGACCTGCGGCGGCGCTCCTCAACGGGCACCTGTTTCTTGCGCATCGATATCAATTTGCGAAGTTCTTTCTTACTTTCCATAATTTTCAATATTTTTACAAAAATATAAAATTCCCGCACCAATCCGAAGAATTACGCCATGGAAAAAGTACTCCTTCACTCCTGCTGCGCCCCCTGCTCCGCCGCTATCCTCGAATGGATGGGTCAGAACGGCTACGAGCCTGTCATTCTGTTCTACAACCCGAACATCTTCCCGGAGGAGGAATACCTCAGGCGGAAAAACGAGATCGTGCGGTACGCGCATGAGACAGGGGTGGCGATCGTGGACCTGGACGGGGACAATGCAGGAGGTCCGTGGGAGCAGCAGCACGCCGGATGGCTGAAATGCGCCGAGGGGCTGGATGGCGAGCCGGAGCGCGGGAGGCGATGCCTGGCCTGCTTCAAACACCGTCTCTGCGTCGCGGCGGACTACGCGGCCTCGCACGGATTCCCCCTGTTCACCACTACCCTCGCCTCCTCCCGCTGGAAGGATATCCGGCAGATCAACGAGGCGGGCCTCTACGCTCAGGAACAATGCGGCCGGGGCCTGACCCGCTTCTGGGACCGCAACTGGCGCAAGGGCGGGCTCTACGAGCGGCGCAACATCCTCGCCAGGCAGTTCTACAACCAGCAGTACTGCGGCTGCGAGTTCAGCCTGAGGCAGCGGGAAAGATTTACTGAAACAAAAAATCAATAATTTTGTAAAAATATCAGCAATATGAAAAGACTACCGGCAATCATGCTGGCCGCGGCGGCGATGACCGTGAGCGGCTGCAGCAATGGGAATCCAGACAAAGACACAGCTATGAGCAATATCACAGAGAGCACTGTCGTCAGGACGGTGCAGGCTATCACGGAGAAATGTCCGGAGGCGGACAAGGCATTGGTTCAGAAAGGAGTGACACAGGCAGCTGCCCTATGGAGGGCCGAGGACGGCACCGAAGCGGAGTTCGGGCAGTTCGCAACGGAGAGCTACGCTGCGACTCCAGAGGACCGCAAAGTGCTGTTCGACAAGCTGTCGGAGGCATTCGAGACCCTTTACGGAACGTCCAACCAGGTGGCTGTCAGGCTGCAGAAGCCCCTCCATCTGACCGGGCCGGAACCTACGGAGATAGACTATATCCTCGGGGCGTTTGACCCCTACTCCCACCTTTCGGACGACCTGTTCGCCAACAAGACGGCATTTGTCACCATTCTCAATTTCCCCTTCTACACCCTCGAGGAGAAGAATACCCTCGGCAAGGACTGGAGCCGCCTCGAATGGGCCTACGCCCGCATGGGGGACGCCTTCACCACCCGCGTACCGGCCAAGGTGAAGTCGGAGTACTCCCAGGTGCTCAGCGCATCGGAGAACTACATCGCCTCCTACAACATCATGATGGGCCACCTGCTCACTGAGGACGGCCGCCGTCTCTTCCCCGAGGACATGGTGCTGCTCTCGCACTGGAACCTTCGCGACGAAATCAAGAGCAACTACGCCGACATCCCCAATGCCAACGAAAAGCAGGAAATGATCTACCAGGTGATGCTGCGCATTGTAGACCAGAGCATTCCGAAAGATGTTGTAAACAATCCCGCCTACGACTGGGCCCCGTACTCCAACAAGACCTGGAAGGACGGCCAGGAAGTGCAGCTCCAGCCCGAGACTGACGTGCGCTACTCCCACATCCTCAACACCTTCCGCGTAGAGGAGCAGATCGACCGCTACAGCCCGCAGCTTCCTACCGGCATTGCCCGCAACTTCGAGGAGGGAATGGAGGTGTCCGCCGCTGACATAGAGCAGCTTTTCATCCGGCTGATTTCCTCGGACGAAGTAAAGGAAGTAGCCGCGCTCATCAAGGAGCGTCTGGGCCGCGACCTCAGGCCCTACGACATCTGGTATGACGGGTTCAAGAGCCGTGCGGCCATGTCCGAGGACGAACTGACAAAGATGACCCAGAAGAAATACCCCGACGCACAGGCATTTGCCAAGGATATGCCGAGAATGCTGCGGTACCTCGGCTTCCCTGCCCATGACGCGAAGTACATAGCCGAGCGCATTGTCGTCGAGCCGGCACGCGGTTCCGGACACGCCTGGGGAGCCTCAGGCCGCTGGGAGCCCGCCCGCCTGCGTACCCGCATCGGAGACAAGGGCATGGACTACAAGGGCTACAACATCGCCGTACACGAGTTCGGGCACAATGTGGAGCAGACCCTCGACCTCTACGACATCGACTACTACATGCTCAACGGGGTGCCCAATACCGCCTTCACCGAGGCCCTGGCCTTCATCTTCCAGAAACGCGACCTGGAGCTTTTGGGCTTTGACTACAAGCTGGACGACAACACCACTTTGGACATCTTCTGGGGCGCCTACGAGATTATGGGCGTGGCCCTGACCGACATGTACACCTGGCAGTGGCTCTACGCCCACCCGGAAGCCACGGCCTCAGAGCTGCGCGACGCAGTGGTATCCATCGCCAAGGACGTATGGAACAAGTACTACGCCCCCGTCCTCGGCACTCCCGACTGCCCCCTGCTGGCCGTCTACTCCCACATGGTCAACTCCCCGATGTATCTGCCCAACTACCCCTTCGGGCACATCATCGAGTACCAGCTTGAAAGCCATCTGGCCCAGTGCCGCAACCGGCTGGAATTCGCCTCGGAGCTCCGCCGCATCTACACCCTCGGCCGTCTGACTCCCCAGATATGGATGCAGCAGGCCGTAGGCTCCGAAGTCAGCGTGGACCCGCTCCTCGAAGCCGTCGGCACCATTGTCAGGAAATAATTTCCGCATACATACATAAAAATTTTGCGCGGTTACTAAATATTGGTAACTTGCGCAAAATTTTTATACTCCATGAAAACGACATCTGTAGCCTTAGGCCAGCATTTCGACAACTTTATCCGGACTTCCATCGAAGAGGGACGCTACAGCAACGCCAGCGAAATGGTAAGGGCAGGGCTAAGACTTCTGGAAGAAGATGAATGCCGTCTGGATGCTCTTAAAACCGCAATTAAAAGCGGACTGGACAGCGGTATCGCCAGAGGGTTCGATCCGGTCAGACATCTTGCGGAACTCAAAGCCGGCCTTCCCGATGAATAAGCTGATATTTACCAACAAGGCCGTCGATGACCTGTCCTCCATCTGGGAATACACAGTCAGGACATGGTCCGTAAGTCAGGCTGAGCGTTACTACAATCTGCTGATTGACTGCTGCAGGATGATATCCGAGTCCAAAATAACGACAAGCCGCCGTTACGACGAGGTAATGGCAGGCTTGTCAGGCGTCAAGGCCGGCAGGCACATTATCTTCTACACGATATCCGACAGTCACTGCACAACCATAGTGCGCATACTGCATGAGAAGATGGATATCAGGCAGAGACTGAAAGAATAACCCTACTCTTTTTTCCGGTCCTCTGCGGCGTATTTCCTTTCAAGGACGAATGAGACCAGCAGGCCTATGCCGGCGAAGAGGAATGTCAGTCCGAAATACAGCATCTCGGTACCCGTGCTGTACCATTTCATGTCCTGATATAGTCCCTGATGGATAAAGAACGCCAGGACGATACCCAGGGCGGCTCCCGACAGAAGCAGACCCCAGCGCAGAGGCGCATACTTGTTCGTAGCCACGGCCCCGAACCATTTGTTCAGGTCCATCTGCCCGTTCTTCTGAGGATCGAGGGTCTCGAGCTTCTGGGCCACGATGAGCCTCTCCTTACGGTGAATCAGGCTCTCCAATACGCGATACACAAAATAAAATACAATAGCACAAATAATTGCTGCTTCCATAACTTTAGATTTTTAAGGTTTTTAATGTTTCGTTTGCATCTTTGACGCAGAATGTCCGAAAAGTTACACACTTTTTTGTGTAGAAAATAAAAATGTAACTTTTTACCTTTGCATGCGTCTTATCAGCAGACAGAACAAAAAGACCTATGACAAGAGCCGAGGAGAGTGCACTCATATTCAAGATACTGGACGGGGACAAGGACCTCTTCCGGCAGATTGTGGACGCTCACGGCGGCATGATTCTCGCAATGCTCTACAGGATGACGGGCAGCAGGGAGGACGCGGAGGACATGGCGCAGGAGACATTTGTCAAGGCGTATTTTTCCTTGGGCAAATACCGGGGCGAGAGCTCCATCTCCACCTGGCTCTACAGCATAGCCTACCATCTGGCAGTCTCGTCCATGAGGAAGAAAAGGCTGACGGTAAGCAGGGAGAAATTCACGGACAAGGAACTGCAGCAGAGCTCGACGTGGCTCGAAAGCGGAGAGGATACAGAGTTTAAGGAACTGCGGGAGAGGCAATACGCAGCATTGGAGAAAGCAGTGGCGGCACTTGAGCCGCAGGACCGGTTCCTGATAACGGCGTTCTACGAGCAGGACCGCAGCCTGGCCGAGCTGACGCAGATTACGGGCATGTCCCTGTCCAATGTCAAGGTACGGCTGTTCCGCTGCCGTAACCGGCTGGCAAGAATATTGAAGGAAAACAAGGATCTGGAAAAATAAAAGGAGGATGACCATGGAGAAAATAAGACTACCCGAGGATTTCACCGACAGGGTGATGCAGAAAATAGAGCAGAGGGAGAGGGCCGCTGCCCGCAGAACGCGCATAATAACGGTATGCGGCAGCATACTCGGAGCGGTGTTTGTCATAGCGGCCGCCGTCGCCGTTCTCGACTATTTCAACATCAGTCTGAACTCCTTGACCATAGACCTTCCTCGACTTGACATCCCCGGAGCGGTCTCCGGCTTCATCTCCAGCGCCTCCGACATCATGCGCAAGGTCATCACCACCCCCTCAAGCCCGCTGCTCGGCATTGTCCTCGCAGTCTTCACCCTCGCCTTCGCCGGCCTCTGGCATGACCGCCGCCACCGTCAGGACATCACTACCTCAGTGAAATAATCCCAGCCACTGCTGCGTCTCGATATATTTCGTAACTTTGGGACGGCAAACTCATAAATACACAGACCATGAGCACACAGCAAAGACTCTACCCGATAGGCATACAGACATTCGCTGATATCCGGAATGAACATTATCTGTACATCGATAAGACCGGGTACGTATATCGTATGACTCATTCAGGGGCCAGATACATCTTCCTCAGCCGCCCAAGGAGGTTCGGCAAGTCGCTGCTGGTATCCACCCTCCACAGTTATTTCGAGGGGAAGAAGGCTCTCTTCAAAGGACTGGCCATAGATGCACTGGAGAAAGAATGGAATGTTTACCCGGTGCTGCACTTCGATATGAGCATGGCCAAATATGCGGACAAAGAACAACTGGAAGCGGCTCTATGCAATCAGCTCGCTGTCTACGAAAAACAATACGGAGTAATCACAGAAGAGAGATTCCCCAACCTAAGATTGAGAACCCTGATTCAAGCAGCTTTTGAGCAGACCGGCCAGAAGGTAGTCGTGCTTATCGACGAGTACGACGCCCCCCTACTGGATGTCGTACACGAAGAAAAGACCCTGCCCGTGCTGCGGAACGTCATGCGCAACTTCTACAGCCCGCTCAAGGCCTGCGATCCTTACCTCCGGTTCGTTTTCATGACCGGTATCACCAAATTTTCCCAGCTCAGCATATTCAGCGAATTCAATAATTTGGAGAACATCAGCATGCTGGAGCCCTACGCAGCAGTCTGCGGCATCACGGAAGAGGAGATGCTCACCCAGATGAGCCCCGATCTGGACATCCTGGCGCAGAGACTGGGCCTGAGCAGGGAGGAAGCATTCGCCAAGTTGAAAGCCAAATACGACGGATACCACTTCACATGGCCTTCCCAGGACATATACAACCCGTTCAGTCTCATCAGGGCCTTCGCCAACGCCAAGTTGGACTCATACTGGTTCGGGAGCGGCACTCCGACATACCTGATAGAGATGCTGCGCAAGTTCCGCATGACTCCCATTCAGCTGGGAGAGGCATGCAAGGCAGGCAAGGAGGCATTCGATACCCCTACCGAGCGGCTCGACAGCATCATCCCCCTGCTGTACCAAAGCGGATACTATACCATAAAAAAAGGAAACCCCATAACCGAATCCTACACCCTGGGCATACCCAACCAGGAAGTGAGAATCGGACTGTTCCGTTCCCTGCTCCCTTACTATGTGACAACGGATACCGTCTCTGCCTCCTCCGCCCTCATATCCATGGCGGAATGCCTCTATGACGACGACATGGACGGAATCCTCAGAGCCTTGCAGACCTTCCTCGGCACCGTCCCCTACACCGGAAACACCGACTACGAGGGACACTACCAGCAGATGCTCTACATCATCTTCTCCCTGCTCGGTTACTACGTGGACGTGGAGGTGCGCACCCCGAAAGGGCGGGTGGACATGGTCCTGCGCACGGCCACAACGCTTTATGTGGTCGAGGTCAAGCTCGACAAAAGCGCGGAGACCGCCATGCAGCAGATAGACCTGAAGCAGTACCCGGAGCGCTTCGCCCTCTGCGGCCTCCCCGTTGTCAAGGTTGCAGTCAATTTCGACAGGGAGGCACACAACATCAGCGACTGGATTATCTCAAAATAATCTACGCCTTCCACCTCAGACATGACATAAAAAATCCCCGCCACAGACACAATGCCGTGGCGGGGAATAATTTTACTTGAAAGGCGTATGCCTTACTCCTCCTTCATGTAGGTATAGCGGTGGTCTGTGGGAGGCACGAGGGTCTCCTTGACAGCGCGGGGCAGTACCCAGCGGATGAGGTTGAACTCGCCGCCGGCCTTGTCGTTGGTACCGGATGCGCGGGCGCCGCCGAAAGGCTGCATGCCGACAACGGCTCCGGTGGGCTTGTCGTTGATGTAGAAGTTGCCGGCAGCATATTTCAGCCTGCGGGAAATCTTCTCGAGAGCCAGACGGTCGCGGCCCCAGATGGCACCGGTCAGGCCGTAAGGAGAGGTGGTGTCGCAGAGCTCGACAGCCTTGTTCACATCAGCGTCGTCATAGACGTAGACTGTGAGGACGGGGCCGAAGATCTCCTCCTCCATGCTCTTGAAATGGGGATCTGTGGTGACGATGACAGTAGGCTCCACGAAATATCCCTTGGACTTGTCATATCCGCCGCCCAGCACGATCTCAGCGTCTTTCGATGCCTTGGCGTATTCGATGTAGGATGCGATGTTGTCGAAGGAAGCCTCATCGATGACGGCGTTGATGAAGTTCGAGGGATCGCAGACATCACCCATTTTCACCTTAGCGGCTGTATCCTTGATCTTCTCGAGGATAGCAGGCCACAGGGACTTGGGCACGTACATGCGGGATGCGGCAGAGCACTTCTGGCCCTGGTACTCGAAAGCACCGCAGTAAGCCGCATTGCCGACCTCCTCAGCCACAGCCGAGGGATGCACGAAGATGAAGTCCTTGCCGCCGGTCTCGCCCACTAAGCGGGGATAGGAGCGGTAGTTGGCAATATTCTCGCTCACCTGTTTCCAGAGGGTATTGAAGGTGGCGCTGGAGCCGGTAAAATGCACTCCTGCGAGGTCCTTCGAGGCGAAGATCTCCTTGCCGATGACAGCGCCGCTGCCGGGAATGAAGTTCACCACACCTGCAGGCACTCCGGCCTCCTCGTAGATCTTCATCAGATAGTAGTTCGAGAGGATGGCGGTGGTAGAGGGCTTCCATACCACGGTGTTGCCCATCAGCACGGGAGACATCGAGAGGTTGGAGGCAATGGATGTGAAGTTGAACGGGGTCAGGGCGAAGATGAATCCCTCGAGGGGACGGTACTCCACGCTGTTGATCTGGTTCGGGCCGCTCTTAGGCTGGATGCCGTAGATCTTGGAGGCAAATGCGGCATTGTAGCGCAGGAAGTCAATGGTCTCGCAGGCCGAGTCAATCTCCGCCTGATAGAAGTTCTTGCTCTGGCCGAGCATACATGCGGCGTTGATGACAGCGCGGTACTTGCCTGCGAGCAGGTCGGCTATCTTCAGGATGATGGAGGCTCTTACGGTCCAGTCCAGCTCCGCCCACTCGTCATGAGCGTCGAGAGCGGCCTTGATGGCCATTTTAACCTCCTCGGGACCTGCCTTGTGATATGTAGCCAGTACATGGCCGTGGTCATGGGGCATAACCACCTTTCCGGTATTGCCGGTGCGGACTTCCTTACCGCCGATAATCAGCGGGATGTCCAGCTCTATGCCGCTCTGTCTTTTCAGTTCGGCCTCGAGGGCAACCCTCTCAGGAGAGCCTTTGAGGTATGATTTCACCGGCTCATTTGCCGGTACAGGGAATGTAAAAACTGCATTTTTCATACTCTATTCGCTTATTTTGTTGTTTTGTCATTTGCCCACGAATATACAGTTTTTTCAAATTTTTTCAAATAAATAAACAAATTTACGAAGACTGTTTTTCTTCTAAAAACTGAGGGTATATCCCAGACCGAGTATGTGTTCATCCAGTCCCGAGGAACTGAACGTCTGCTGAAAACGGTAATATCCGCTGAAAGAGTGCATCTTCCCTACCGGCACCCTCACCCCGGCCGTATAGCGCATGATGCCGGTCTCTCCCTTGCGGTAGTCCAACAGGTACAGGAAATTCTCCACTCCGATGAACGGCGTAAGAGGCAGAGACTCCATCCTCAATTCCACTCTGAGGCGGCTGCGCAGATATGAGATGACACTGCCTGAGACATTCAGGTCCCTGTCCGTATAGTAAATCTGCTCTATAAGCTCCCTCAGATAAAAATACACCGGCCCGATGCCGATACCTATCGTTCCTCCTGCATACCAGCGGTGCGCAGGTTCCCAATAGTCGATACGGTTGACCCTTGCATAACGGTAACCTGCTTCCAGAGAAAACAGTTCGTTGAAACGGAAACGCAGCTCCGGATTGACCCACCACAGATTGACATCAGTTGCCGTCCTGGCAGTCCTCAGTTCCCCATTTAGAGAAAGGGAAAGACCGCTTACGATATGCTTGCGCACCGTAATCGAGCTCCACACCGCAAAATCATCCTGCCTGTCGCCAGCCGCAACCGCCGTTCCACAAAAAAACAGCGACACGAGTGACACCAGCACCGCCGCAACAACTCCTTTAAGCAACCTCCTGCAATAACTCATTTTCCTGCCGTATTTGGATATTATCCGGCAAATGTACAAAGAATTAACAGACCAGCGAGAGTACGACACCGGCATCCGCACTACCGGCCGCTGCTGAATATCCGATGCAGCCCTCATGAACCGAACCGCCATTACATGCCTCAACGGCAGGTACGCACACGCCTGACTTCGACAGCACACTCACAAACAGCGCCTTGCATATACAACAAGATGCTTTCGGATATTTTTAGCCACATGGCGGTGCAGACGTTTTTACGATGATCTCTTACCGTGCACTATAACATTTAGCCGCAGTGGCAGCATTTCCCGCGATTCGGTGCCGGTACGGTTGTTCAAAAGGCTTCCGGGCACGACGGGCGAAAAAGGGGCTGTTGCGAAGTGTGGCCACAGTTATCCTTCTTCATAATCACCCCATAATCTGTCAAACCTACTGATTCAAAAAATGTTAGAGTTTATATTAGCGCAAAAAGAAGAAAGGAGCTACAACCATCGCTGTAACTCCTTGATTTTGAGAGTAGACCCGACTGGGCTTGAACCAGCGACCCCCTGATTATGAGACCAATAGAATGATAGTCCGCGATATTTCGTTATTATGAACTTTTGTTGATAATCAACGAGTTATCTCTATTTGATATTTGTGGTATACCTTTGAATGTCCATGACTCAAACAGTTTGTTTACGCATTGTTTACGCAGAAATTAGGAATTGACGGGATGAGCTCTTTGTCAGTTCACTTTTATTTTTCTTGATAAGCATTAATAGCTTCGACATATTTTGGCATAAAATCGCGCATGGTAGGGTAGCTGACCATGTTTGCCTCGCGCTCTTCCAATGCTTTCATTATGTCACGGATCATAAAGAACTTTTTGTATACTTCACGGATTTTAATCTGTGTCTCGTAATAGCCAGCCACGATTTCCTCGTCGGATGCATTTTGCATTTGATAAATCTTTTTGATTTTCTGGATGCTCTCCTGTGTGAACTGCACTGGGTGTGTGGCAAGGTATCTCATCACGCAGGCCTCCACGAACATCTCGTTTGCCACCGTGAGTGGGTCGCCATAGGCTTGCTGAGCATAAAATGAGGCGTTCTGATTGTAGAAGGCTATCATCTTGTCCTTGATGTCATCCCAGAATTCCTCGTTTAGAGGATTGCAGAACGAATGGTTGAACTCATGAATGATGACAGGCAGTGTATACGCCTCACCATAGTAAATATCTCCAGTAGCATTGCGGTCGGCGCAACCCATGAATGCGTTCTTTATTTCCGAGCCATCTTTGGTCTTCTGCGGAATGGCATAGTTGCCGGGACCGTTTAGCAGACCGAGATAGATATGGAAAGAGATATTGTTGATAGGACCAAAGAACGACTTGTACCAATCCAAGTCAATCTTGTCTACCAACTGCTGCATGGCTTGTTTGCAGGCATTGTAGAGGGGCTGATTCTTCTTGAAGAAAGAATGGAAATGAGCTTTCTTATAGAAATCCTCAAGAAGAGCAATGAGCTTTTTTTCGTGTTGTGGAGTAATGCCCCGATAGTAATGGTTGAAGTCAGGCTCCAAGTCCGTATTATAATGTAGCTTGCCATTCTTCAGCTTCAGGCGTAGCGCTATGGCAACTGGAACATGATAGCCAAAGCCCTGCTTCACCAGACTGTCTGCCACAAAAGCCATGATGGGATGGTTGGAATAGGGCGCGAAGGTGCTGTCTACTTGGTGAAAATAATCAATGACTCCAGCCTGCTCTTCTGGCCATATATATCCAGGCACCTTGGCAAGGTGGGCAATAACGCTGACCAATTCGCTCTCTTCCGTATAGTCGACGCTGATGTTGTTTTTGGCTTTAGCACCAGTCATGCTTGCTATAAACAGTACAACTGTTACAAAATATCTCATATTCATATGCTATTCTAAAATTAGTTGAATGATTTTACCTAAACCCTGTCCAAAGTTGAATCATATTCTTTAACCATGAGACATGTTTAATAATTAACTCTTATCCATGTTACTTACATCCCATTGTTTACGCAGAAATTTGTTACATTTCATTATCTTCTTTGATTTTGACAAGCCTAAATTCTGGATATGTTTGCCCTGCACGGTCTACCATATTGGCGTAGACTTGGACTTTCACTCTATCAGGGGTAAAAAAGGACTCTGTTATAGCTGTATTCATTTTCGCTGCTTCAATATGATTTTTCTCTAAATAAATCTGATGTTTATTCATCAAAAT
>DVIL01000095.1 GCA_018711305.1 Candidatus Coprenecus stercorigallinarum | reverse complement strand
TGTCTATTTTATCCTTATCTTGTTGTTGAGTATGGCATCCTGCATCTGATCATCTATGTCGCCTTTCATGTACAGCAGAGTGACGGTCTCATCGTCGCTGGAAAGCGTAATGGCCTCAGTACATTCTCCATTCAGGTACGCGGAGACCCATTTCCCGTCATTGCTGACAGAATAGAGCACATCATAGCTGCCGGTCAGCCGGCGGGCATCCTCCATAAACGAGGCACGCAGGTCATCATCTTCCCCGGCCGTTATGCTTATAACCTTTATCTCCGTAAGCTTGCGCAGCAGGTCATTGTCATCCCGCCTGGCCATCTTCCTGAGCACGGTCTCAGGCAAAGTGACAGTAACGGCCCCTTTGTTGTAGGCATATTTCCCTATCATTCCGTCCACCGTCTGCGCCGACGAGACGGACACAAGTACGGAAGCCAAGGCCAACAGTAACAGCATTCTTCTCATAACTATCTGATATTTAAGTCCAACATTATCCTATCCTTCAGGACGCTCACGGTAGACTTCCGGATTTCCGCTGCATCCTCCAGCACATCCTGTCCAAGATTCAGCGCAACCTGCAGATCTCCCAACCGTTCCAGTTCCCGGTCAACAATCTCCACTGCCATAGTCTCATCCGTCACCTGCTGTCCGCCGATAGTCAGGACCACTCCTGGACTGCCCTGCGAATACCTGCCGCCCAAGAGAAACATTCCCAAAGCAGCGGCCACTGCCGCAACACCGGTCAGGGATGCCATGATACGCCTTCTGCGGACTGGCCTCAGTCCTTTTGCCGGATTATCCACACCGGCCGTGCCGCGCTCCAGGGACAGATACCCGAACAGCGGCATGTACTTCCGGGCCTCCCCGCGGACTTTTCCGGAGAGAAACGCCCTGCGGAGCCGCTCTTCCTGTTCCAGAGTGGTATTTCCCTCGAAATAGAGTTCCAGCAATTCTTTCAGTTCCTTATCTTTCATAATGTACGATTATTCATTCTTCATCAGATACTCCCTGATTCGCTTCCTGGCCCGGCTCAGCATCTGCCTCACATTATCCGTCCCGCAGCCCGTTATATCCGATATCTCCTCCATCTCATATCCAAGAACATCCCTGAGTATGAACACCGACCTCTGCTGCTCCGGGAGCTGCCTCACCACAGAATACACCTGCCCTACCCGTTCCCTCATATTCAGGTCCTTCTCCACATCCACCCCGCTGTCATGCCTCCATGCCGACTCCAGCACCGACGCCCGGCTGAACCCGACCGACCTGACCGAATCAAGCGCCCTGTTGCGGGCCACTCTCATCAGCCATGCTCCGGGACTTACGATCTCCGCTCCGCCCGACACAGCCTGAAGATATGCCAGGACCGAATCCTGCACTATATCCTGGGCCAGGGCATCATCACCTACAATACTTCTGACAAGGACGCGCATACGTCCCCTGTACCCCTCAATCTCAGTGATGAATTCCGTATTCATATCAGATAGACGGAAAAGGGTAGCTGGTTGTGACAGATAGAATGAAAAAATTATTTACCGTAATCCTCGTACATCATCAGCAGATGCGAAGCGCTCCAGCTGAAATGCGAAGCCTGCAGCCGCTGGCCGGTATGCGTACCGTAGTTCTCGTGAATCGGCGCATCTCCGGTAAGGCCCTGACAGCGGTCGAATACCTGACGGGTGTACTCGTCGGCCAGATCCCCGTATCCGTAGTTGCGCAGTCCGCGGATGGCCTGATAGGTCTGGTCTAGCCAGATGGGGCCGCGCCAGTAACCGTCGGGAGAGCATTTGGGATTGTCGGCGGCAGCCGTAGGAAAAGGGATATAGGTGGAGAATTTGGACGTATCGGTCAGCAGCTTCAAGGCCCGGGCCATCTGCTCATCCGAAGCGATACGGACCCAGAACGGGGTATATCCCTCGCAGGCCGGCTCGGCTATAAAGCTGCCGTCCGCTATCTTCCTGTCGCAGAAATACCCTATCTCTTCATCGAAGAAATAATCCGCCACATCCGCACTGTAATCCGGAGCATCGAACTCCTCCCCGATCAGGGCCGCAAACTTCCTGAGCAGCCGGGCCTCGAAGGCCAGGTAGGCATTCAGGTCCACGCTCTCCTGGTCAAGGCTCCAGGCATCCGGCCCGTTGCGCAGCATGGATGCCCCGTCGAAACGTATCGCGTTGTCCATACCGCTCTCCCAGCCGGCCGCCTCGAGAGTGCCGTCCGTAGAGCCGAACTCGCACATGCCGTTGCCGTTGTGGTCCCGCTTGGCAAACCACCATTTGTAGTAGCTCAGCAGCTTGGGATACATCTCCCGGACAAAGGCCGTATCCTGATTGTAGGTAAATATCTCATCCACGGCCCAGCAGGCAAGAGGCGGCTTGCTGTCGCGGGCATTGTTCCAGCGGCTGTCGGTGTAGATGCAGTCGATGACCATTCCGTCCGGCAGCTGATAGTCGAACATAGCCCTGATATTGTTCCTGGCCAGCTCCGGGGCAAACCGGGCCAGGGCCGCCGAGAACCGCCAGCTGTCCCATGCCCAGAATCCGGTAAAATAGGTAACGGAGTGGCTCGGTATCACCCCCTCGTGGAAAAGGTCCCCGCGGGCAGCCCTCCAGTTGGAGATCAGGGTCACCACGGATTTGACCGCGACACGGTCGTACTCATGGGGCATGTCGTCCCGCAGGACACGGCTCAGATACCCCTCCCAGCGGGCAAAGTTGGACTCCACCACCTGCTCAGGGCTGTCCAGCATGGCAACCGCACTTTGCCGGACCGCCTCCACGTCATCCCCTTCATAGCAGAATGACACTGCCACCCAGGTATTCCTGCAGCCTTCGGCAGTACGTGCCGAATAGTTGTCCCCGCTGCAGCTGACCTCCGTTCCGGGGCTGAAAGTCAGCAGCACCGTTTCTCCGGAAGGATGCTCCGCCACCACCGTATTCTCCCGCATACCCAGCCGCACACGGCTGTTCCATCCCTTCCCGGCAAACACGAATCCGGCGTCCGAATCCCCCGACACCGCCAGCAGGGCAGTCGTCCTGTCCGCAAACACCATACGCTGCTCCATCCTGCCGGCCTCCGAGGATGAGGACATGAACACCTCTCCCGGGAAATACGTCAGGGAGTCGGGCTGCATCACCCCTTCATCCCCTGCAAATCCTACAGTTACCGCCGCCTGTGCCATCCACAGACGGTGCTCTATGCTGAAAGGTCCGCAGAAGCCGTTGATCCGGCTGTCTCTCTGCGGAAGGGTAAATCCCATCCAGGAACCGGCATCGGTAAAGCATCCCGCCCTGCGGACCGTCGAATCCGGTGTCAGGACTATATCGATGATGTCCCCGAAATCATACCTGAGTCCGGCGCTTCCGCGGCTGCCGCATGAGACAGCAAGCAGAGACACCAGCAAGGTCAATACTGAAAAAACAGGATATCTTCTCATATCGGATCAAATTAAATCAAAACCATACTTTCCTTGCCATCTCCGAGGCATCACTTCCGGCCCCGAGAGGTACAAGAGTGAAACTGTATTCCCATTCACGGGGCGTGATGGTATATTCAGAATGTACCTGCGCTCCCCAGGTATTGTCTCCGCCCACTCCCGTCTGACGGTGGAGGATATTGAGCCATACCATATCCTTGGGGACAATGCTGCCTCCGTGACGGCGCTCCGTGTCAAAAGGCACGTAAGCGATATCATCCAGAGGGAAATTCCATGCGCTTACATTCAGCGGTTCCTCCCCTATGACCAGCAGTCCCCTGCCGGAAGTATCCCGCAGCGCAGCCCAACGCACATCGCATTTGTTGGCCGTCTCCTGCGGCCTTACGTAAGGATGGAACTGCTCCCATACCCCGGCGCTGTAGAGTCCGACAGCCGCCCCCGTCTTACGGTCAGGGTAGTTCTCCTGAGGACCGCGTCCGAGCCAAGTCATCCGGTCATACCCTGCCGGCAGGACCATGCGCATACCCAGAACCGGCATCTCGGGCAGAGGCTTGCGGCCTGGAACAAAGTGCATCGTCACCTTCACCGCACCTTCAGGTCTGACAAGATAATCGACCTGCAGCGAACTCTCCTGCTCAGGCATATCATAGATTACGGACACTCTCACCTGCTGTCCGCCGGTCATCTCCTCTATTCCGAGATCCTTCAGGACGACATTGTCCCCCGCATCCTTCCAGATGGCGCAACGTCCGGGAGTGCCGCATGCCACGTCATTGTCCGTGAGAGCCCTCCAGAAATTCGCCCTCAGCCCCTCTAAGATCATATTTTCCCCTCCGTACACAAGTTCCTTCATCTCTCCGTCGTCAGTTCCGAAAACCATACGGAAGCCGCCGTCTCCGACAAGCGCCACCTCTCCGTCACCGCGCTCCACCTTCAAGACGCCTTGCAGCCGCTCAGGCTCAGGCAGGGCCCTCTCCACCGGCAGCCTCCACTGCTCCATCGCAGCCACATGGCCGGCCGGCACCATCGGGGCATCATCCCTCGTCACAGCCTCTACTTTCAGGAAATACTCCCCGTTGAAAGGAGGCAGCTCCCCTATCGGCAGGGTCACTTCGGCCGAGCTGCGGGCGGGGATATCCGGGAAATCCATCTCTCCCTCCCGGAACGTCCTGCCGTCAGCCTCCACCGTCCAGCGCAGACGGTAACGGCTCAGGGGAATGAAATCATGACGGTTGACCACCATCACCCTGTCCGAAGTAAACGGCACAGGCTCGAAATGCACGTACTGGTACACCTTCTTCACCTCCCAGATATGGGGATGCAGACTCCTGTCCGCGGCCACAAGACCGTTGGCGCAGAAATTGGAATCATTCGGCACACCGACGTAGCCCATGTCCCCGCCGTAACCGGCAATGTCCCGGCCATCCTCATCCTTGATGGCGAAAGTCTGGTCCACCCAGTCCCAGATAAATCCGCCTTGAAGCTGGTCGTACTTGTATATCAGGTCCCAGTAGTCCTGCAGGTTGCCCGTACTGTTACCCATCGAGTGGGCATACTCGCAAAGAATCAGCGGTCTCGCATCCCTCTGGTTGACATGGCGGCGCAGAGCCCATATCCTCGCATACATAGGACAGTAGATATCCGACACTCCCTCGTATCCGCCTCCCTCATACTGCACCGGACGGGAAGGGTCACTGCGTTTTGTCCAGTGATAGATGGTCTCGAAATTAGGGCCATAGCCGGCCTCGTTGCCGAGAGACCATATTACTATGCTGGTAAAATTCCGGTCCCTCTCCACCATCCGCGACATACGCTCGATAAACGCTCCTTCCCAGTCCGGATAGCCTGCCAAAGTACCGTCGGGATGGAAGGTCATGCCATGGGTCTCGAGATTGGCCTCGTCCACAAGGTAGAGACCGTATTTATCGCAGAGGTAGTACCACTGGTAGTTATTGGGATAGTGAGAATTACGCACCGCATTGATATTGAACTGCTTCATCAGCCGGATATCCTCCAGCATGCTTTCCACCGTGATAGTACGGCCAGTCTCCGGACTGTGTTCGTGGCGGTTCACACCCTTGAACAGCACCGGAACTCCGTTGACCAGCACCTGCCCGTTCCACATCTCCACCGTACGGAAACCGAAGGGATGGGCAAATGCCTCCAGGCTTTGGCCCCTGGAATCAGACAGGCTTACCGTCAGCGTATACAGATTCGGGGTCTCGGCGTTCCAGGGCAGCACGTCGCTGAACATCCGGGACACTGTCATCACTGTATCTGCCGGTCCCGAGAGTGTCTTGTCCTCACTGAGGATGACATTTCCCTGAGGGTCAGTCACCTTTACCGCTACTTTCTGCCCGGCCTGTGCTCCGTGCAGCAGCAGCCTGAGGGCAAAGTCCCCGTCCCTGTAATCATGCACAAGGGGAGCGCTCAAAGAGAAGTCCTCCACCCTGCTCTGCGGCCTTGCATATAGGTACACGCTCCGCTCTATACCGCTGTAGCGCCAATAGTCCTGTCCCTCGAGATAAGACCCGTCACTATAGCGGAAGACTTTCACTGCCAAAGTGTTCTTTCCCTTTTTCAGCAACCCGGTCACATTGAAATGCGCCGGCAGTCGGCTGTCCTCGCTATACCCGGCAAACTCGCCGTTGACCCAGCAGTAGAAGGCCGACTCCACCCCTTCAAAATCCAGGAACACATCCATATCCTCCCAACCGCGCGGCAGGGTGAACTCCCGGACATAGGCACCTACAGGATTGTAGTCCCCGGGCACGTATGGAGGGTCCGGAGGAAACGGATAGCGCGTATCAGTATAAATAGGCGCGTCGAAGCCCTGAAGCTCCCAACTTCCGGGCACCTCTATATCATCCCAGCGACGGGTATTGTATCCTGTCCGATAGAAATCTTCCGGACATTCCGCATTGTTCTTGGAATACAAGAACTTCCATGTTCCGTCCAAAGAGATCCGGCGTTCCGTCTCCGGATTCAGGGCAAAACGCTCCGCATCCGGCAATGCCAACTGGCGTAACGCCGCATCTTCATTTATATACGGGATAAAATGGGCCCGCATCGGCTCGCGGCCGATCTGGTTTACACCGGGATCCTGCCATGGGCAGTCCGCGTCCTGAGCCATAAGCGGGACGCAGAATGTGACAACAGTAAGCAGTAATACTGCAGTGAGCTTTTTCATATATTCAAAGTGTATGTGTTATTCAGACAAATTTAGTAAGTTTTTATCAAATTTTCTTAACTTTGCGTCCGACTTGTTTTGAAACTAACTATCAACAATCTGCAATATGCATAAAGACATCCATTTTGTAAGCGCGGACGAGGCCGTCAAGGTCGTGAAGTCCGGTGACCATATTCATTTCAGCAGTGTTGCGGCAGCTCCCAAGGTGCTGATCGATGCCCTCTGCCGCAGAGGTGACGCCGGTGAACTCAGGGACGTGAAGATCCACCACCTGCACACCGAGGGACCCGCTCCCTACACCGATGCCAAATATGAGGGAATCTTCTTCCATCAGGCATTCTTCGTAGGAGGCAATGTCCGCAAGAACGTTCAGGCCGGGTATGCCGACTACATCCCCATCTTCCTGAGCGAGACCCAGAGGCTCTACCGCAGCGGCGTACTGCCCTGCGACGTGGCCATGATCCAGGTGTCCCTTCCCGACAAGCACGGCTACGTGTCCATGGGTACCTCAGTGGACGCCTCACTGGCAGCCGTAGAGTGCGCAAAGCACGTCATCGCAGTGGTAAACAAGCACGTACCCCGCGCATGGGGTGACGCCATCATCCCCCTGTCGATGATAGACACATTCGTGGAGTGCGACTCAGAACTGGAGCCCGCCCATTTCTCCGAGCCGTCCCCCATCGAGGCCGCTATCGGACGCAACTGCGCCGCCCTGATTGAAGACGGAGCCACCCTCCAGATGGGTATCGGAGCCATCCCCAACGCAGTGCTCGCACAGCTCGGCGACCACAAGAACCTCGGTATCCACACCGAGATGTTCGCCGACGGCGTACTGCCCCTCGTAAAGAAAGGCGTCATCAACGGAGCCGAGAAGGGCATCGACAAAGGCAAGATGGTATCGACATTCCTCATGGGTTCGCAGGAGGTCTATGACTTCATCGACGACAACCCCATGGTGGCCATGATGGACGTAGGCTACACCAACGACCCCTATGTCATCGCCAAGAACCCCAAGGTTACCGCCATCAACTCCGCCCTCCAGGTGGACCTCACCGGCCAGGTATGCGCCGACTCCCTCGGCACCAAGTTCTACTCCGGTGTCGGCGGCCAGATCGACTTCGTCTACGGAGCCTCCCTGTCCAAGGGCGGCAAGGCCATCATCGCCATGCCTTCAGTGACCAACAAGGGCGTCAGCAAGATCGCTCCCGTCCTCACCTCCGGCGCCGGCGTCGTGACCACCCGCAACCACATCCACTGGTTCGTAACCGAGTACGGTGCTGTGGACCTCTACGGCAAGTCCCTCCAGGAGAGAGCTAAGGCCATCATCAGCGTCGCCCACCCCGACCATCAGGAGGAACTCGACCGCGCCGCCTTCGAGCGCTTCGGCCCTCACTACCACTTCGTCGGCTAAAAGCCCTAGTCGTAAGCCAGAACAACGGCAGTCTCCCGCCATCCGGGACGGCTGCCGTCGTTTTTTTCTGTCAGATCCCACCCCTTCCCAGATCCCACTCCTTCCGAAGGAGTGAGTAAACGCTGACCTGGACAGCCAGGCCCTTCGGAACAAAAAAAGCCGGCCCGCAAAACGGACCGGCTTCTGACGTGTATGTGATGCGCGTTGTTATTTGATGCGCTTGTAGCCGTAAACTGCGAGGCTGCCGAGCTCTTCCTCGATGCGGAGGAGCTGGTTGTACTTGGCCATACGGTCGGAGCGGCTGAGGGAGCCGGTCTTGATCTGACCGCTGTTGGTAGCCACTGCGATGTCGGCGATGGTGGAGTCCTCGGTCTCACCGGAGCGGTGTGAGGTCACTGTGGTGTAGCCGTGGCGGTGAGCCATCTCGATAGCGTCGAGGGTCTCGCTGAGGGAACCGATCTGGTTGACCTTGATGAGGATGGAGTTGGCACAACCCTTCTCGATACCCTTGGCCAGGAACTCTACGTTGGTCACGAAGAGGTCGTCACCCACGAGCTGGCAGCGGGAGCCGATACGGTCGGTCAGCTTCTTCCAGCCGTCCCAGTCGTTCTCGCTCATACCGTCCTCGATAGAGTCGATGGGATATTTGCTGATAAGGCCCTCGAGGTAGTCAACCTGCTCGTCGGAAGTCCTCTTGACACCCTTGTCACCCTCGAAGATGGTGTAGTCGTACACACCGTCCTTGTAGAACTCGGAGGAAGCGCAGTCCAGACCGATGCGCACATCCTTGCCCGGCTCATAGCCTGCGGCCTTGATGGCTGCGATGATGGACTCGAGAGCGTCCTCGGTACCGTTGAGTGCGGGAGCGAAACCGCCCTCGTCACCTACTGCGGTGCTCAGTCCACGGTCGTGGAGAACTTTCTTCAGAGCGTGGAACACCTCTGCACCCATACGCAGTCCCTCACGGAAAGAGGGAGCGCCCACAGGACGGATCATGAACTCCTGGAATGCGATGGGAGCATCGGAGTGCGAGCCGCCGTTGATGATGTTCATCATAGGAACAGGGAGGGTGTATGTATTGACTCCGCCGATATAGCGGTAAAGGGGAATATTCAGATATGCCGCTGCTGCATGTGCAACTGCGAGGGATACGCCGAGGATGGCGTTGGCACCGAGGTTGGACTTTGTCTTGGTTCCGTCCAGTTCCAGCATCTTGTGGTCGATGGCACGCTGCTCGAGCACTGACCAGCCGATGAGGGCGGGAGCGATGACGTTGTTGATATTCTCTACTGCCTTCAGCACGCCCTTGCCGCCGTAACGTTTCTTGTCGCCGTCACGGAGCTCGAGAGCCTCATGCTCACCTGTAGATGCTCCTGAGGGAACAGATGCGCGTCCGCGTACACCGGACTCAAGTACTACTTCGACTTCAACTGTAGGATTGCCGCGTGAATCCAGAATCTCGCGGCCGTGAATACTTTTAATTTTCATAATACGTCTGTATTTAATTAAAACCTTCTTGAATTCGGGCGCAAAAATACTCAAATACCCGGACTTTGCCAATTTTTCAGAAAGTTTCTTTCAGATACTGAAAAGGGGGTGGCCGAAAAGCGGCATACCCCCTTTATACAGAAGTCAAAAAGACTGTCAGTCAACAGGCTCGAAGTCTTCCTTTCCTACTCCGCAAAGAGGGCATACCCAGTCGGCGGGAAGGTCCTCAAATGCTGTTCCGGGAGCTATTCCGTTGTCAGGATCTCCAGTTGCGGGGTCATAGACCCAATGGCACACTGTGCATTCGTACTTTTTCATTCTGCAAAATTTTAAATTAAATGTATTCTGAAATGCTAAGGTACTTTTTTTATTTTTAAATTCGCAACATGAAAACGATTTTCTTCAATTCGCGGTCCCTCATCCTCTGCGGCGAGGACCGTCCCGGAGACGAGGACCCGGGAGCCGTCATCATGACGGACAACGGCGAGGAGGCTCTTTCCGAGGCCATAAGGACCATTGACACCAATGAGAACATCACCCGCCTCTACATCCTTTGTCAGAACATAGAAGACACCTACAACCGTATCCGCACCCGCTTCACCGAAATCGACGCGGCAGGAGGTCTGGTGCGCGACTCCAACGGACAGTACCTGCTGATACTTCGCAACGGCATCTGGGATCTGCCCAAGGGGAAAAGGGAGAAGGGAGAGGACGTAGCCCAGACCGCAGTCCGGGAAGTCATGGAGGAGACAGGCATCCCTGCTCCTGAGGAAGGACAGCTGATCTGTGTGACCGACCACACCTATCACCGCGACGGCCAGTTCGTGCTCAAGCACACCCACTGGTTTGCAATGAAGTCCGCAGAAACATGCAGCACCAGACCACAGACCGAAGAGGGAATAACCGAAACGGCATGGGTACCTTGTGGAGAACTGCCGGGCTACGCCGCCGCAACCTACCCCTCCATACGCGAAGTTCTCCGGTGCGCAGGTGTCATCTGACACTGAGACCCGGCCTGCCTACCTCAAATCGGTAATGTAGATATCCGGATTCCCCGTCAGGCTTTCCGGAGGTATGAAATCTGACCGGGACAATGCGCCAAGTCCTCTGACAGAGAGAATCTTCAGGTCATATATATCCCCGTTACGGCTCCGGTAAGACACCGCTACCGGAAGCATGGTCTGCCGGGACACGGTAAACTCGATCAGAGTATAGGCGGCATTGCGGTCCTTGGGGGCCATGACCATCAGCCATGCTGCCTGCCCGTCCGCCGCATCAACCTTACGGACAGCCCCTCGGAACGAATAATCCTCAGGGTCCGCCTTACGCAGGACCGCAAACGGATTCTCCGCCGGATCAGTAGAAGCGGTATCATGCGGGAATATAGTGATTTCCTGTGCATCCCTGTCGTAAATCCACTTCGTGACCCCGTCACAATACACTGTCAGCACAGAACCCTCCAGACGGAAACATTCCCCCTGGGCCGTGAAAGTCCCGGCCTCCTCCCCCAACTCTTCACCGGCCTGGTTCCCGGCTCTGAATTCAAAGGCAAACTGCGCCGGTCCCAGGGCGTCCAGAGCCTTTCTCATCCTGCCGAGCAGTTCTTCCGGCCTGGGGACACGGTCGCCCTGCTCCGCGGCACAGACGCCCGTGACAGACACGGACACCGACATACAGAACAGGACGACGGATGCAAATATCTTCTTCAAATTACCCATTGCTCCTGACATCATAAAGTTGACAACAATTCCTCGAGCGACTCCAGGCTGGTAATCCTCACCTGACGCGGCTTGCTGCCCTCGGAAGGCCCTACAATGCCGGCATCCTCGAGCTGGTCCATTATCCTGCCTGCACGGTTATAACCCAGATTCATCTTACGCTGTATGAGCGATGTGGAGCCCTGCTGTTCACGCACAATCAGACGGGCGGCCTCCTTGAACAGATCGTCCCTGGCACCGCCGGAAAGCTTCTTCACCGGGCCGTCCTCGCTATCCTCCATCTCACACTCCGGCAGCAGGTACGCACCGCCGAATCCGGCCTGTGCAGATATGAAATTGGCAATATTCTCCACCTCAGGAGTATCGATGAATGCACACTGTACCCTGACCGGCTCGCTGCTGCCGGTAGAGATAAGCATGTCGCCCCGGCCTACGAGCTGGTTTGCCCCCGTCTGGTCCAGAATGGTCTTCGAATCCACACTGGACATCACACGGAACGCGATACGGGCCGGGAAGTTGGCCTTGATGGTTCCGGTAATGATATTGGTGGTAGGCCTCTGGGTCGCAATGACCAGATGGATGCCGATAGCCCTGGCCAGCTGGGCAAGACGGGCGATAGGCTCCTCTATCTCACGTCCGGCCGTCATCAGCAGGTCCGCGAACTCATCTATGATCACCACTATGTATGGCATGTACTCGTGCCCTTTGTACGGATTGAGCTTACGCGAAAGGAACTTCTCGTTGTACTCCTTGACATTGCGTACCGAAGCGGCCTTGAGCAGGTCGTAACGGTGGTCCATCAGCTTGCACAGGGAGCGCAGGGTGTAGACCACCCGCTTGGTATCGGTGATGATGGCCTCATCGGCATCCGGCAATTTCGCCAGATAATGCTTTTCCAAAGGAGAATAGAGAGAAAGCTCCACCTTCTTCGGATCCACGAGGACAAATTTCAGTTCGGAAGGATGCTTGCGGTACAGCAGGGACGCGATAATAGCATTAAGGCCCACTGACTTACCCTGACCTGTAGCACCGGCCACAAGCAGGTGCGGCATTTTGGTAAGGTCAAACGACATCGCCTCGTTTGAAATGGTACGCCCGATCACCACCGGCAGATCGTATTTCCCTGCCACGGCATTGAACTTGGGATCCTCGAGTATGGAACGCATGGATACGATGCTCGGCTTCTCATTGGCCACTTCTATTCCGATCGCATTGGTTCCGGTCAGAGTCACCACCCTCACGCCCCTTGCGGCGAGAGACCTGGCGATATCGTCCTCAAGGCGCATGATCTGTGCCACACGCACACCCGGAGCGGGCACCACCTCATACAGAGTCACTGTCGGTCCCACCCTGGCAGATATCTTGGATATGCTTATCTTGTAATCCTTCAACGTGGACACGATCCTGCGATTGTTCTTCTCCAGCTCATCACGGGACACCTCACTGGTCTGGTCGGAATAATCCTTCAGCAGCGACAGGTCCGGCATCCTGTAGTTGGACAGACTCAGACGTGGATCATAGCGCGTCCTCCACTGGTCATCGGTAAGGGCTGCCGAATAATCGGAAGCATCTCCGCCTATGACCTCAAGAGGGGGCACAACAGGTCCGTCAGAAACAGCGGCGGCCACCGGTGCAACAGGCTCAGCGGGAACTTCTGCAGCCGTGACGGCATGTCCGTCCTCTACCGGCACAGGTGTTTTCACCGGCTCTGGCAGAGGCTGTTCGATAATCTCGAACACCGGTCCGTCCGGCTCGGAAGGTTTCCGCCCATCCTCCTCCACGGCAACATCTCCATCCTCCTCCCCGGCATTTTCATCCTCATCTTCACCTTCTTCATCATCCTCATCACCATCCTCGTCTTCGTCTTCATCATCTTCTTCCTCACCGTCGTCAGCCATTTCCTCCGGCACAGCCTCCTCACCTTCCTTCTTTTTGAAAAGCGAATCGAAGAAAGCGGTTATCCTGCGGACGATCTTGGTATTGAGCAGAATTATCCACAATACGAGGAAAAACGCGATAATGCATGCTGCCCCGAACACTCCGGTCATGGACACAAGCCACTCATTTATATAAAAGCCATAGGAACCGCCTGCGCCATCCCCGAAAAGAGTCTTGGCGGATGTAAAGGAGAATATGAATGAAAATACTGACGAGAGCACTATGCAGCCCATCAGAGACAGAGCAAACAGCCTCAGAAGCCTTACGCGGCCCTTCTTGAAACAATATACCGACACTCCCGCAAAAAAGAACGGGATGATAAACGCTCCCAAACCGAACCACTTCGATACAAGCAGGTTGGCAGACAGAAAACCGAGCTTTCCTCCGAGATTCTCGGCTGTCACGATATTGCTGAACAGGTTGTCATCGGAGAGCAGGCTCTGGTCCTCGGCCCATGTAAAAAGATACGAGAGAATGGAGACAAATGTGAATACCGCTATGATGGCAAAGACTATTCCCGCCACAAAACGCACCACCTCATTCTGCAGGAACGCCAGCACGGGAGCCAGAGCGCTGCTCCCTGCCGCCTTCTTTTTCTTGCCCTTGCCCTTACCGCCCTTCCTGTTTTTCTTTACTGCTGCTTTTTCCATTTGTTCTTCTTGTTCTTATTGCGTCCCTGCTGCCTGAACTGCTGCCGGCCCTGCCCGGTAGGCAGAATCATTCCCGGCCTCGTGAATTTCTCCTTCTCGGAGATACTTTCCAGATGAATATGCGGAGGCACTGTAAGAGTTCCTCCGGAGAGCCTCTCGATATCCTTGAAAATAGTCTCGTCGGAAACAGTATCCTTGTTCCATATCAGATACTGCTGCCTCATATACACAGCCATCGACTTGATCATCCTGTCGCGGGTCTCGTCCTCGGGCATGGCTGCAATGACCTTTATCATATTCTGGATATTGCGTCCGTAGTGGGCTGCCGCCAGAGGTTCCTTGGGCATGGGTACGATCTCGGGAGGAGCCGAAAACTCCTCTCTCGTAGGCACAGGATAGGGAGAGTCCACATCCAGGTCGAATCCGGCTATGAACTGCACATGATCCCACAGCTTGTGCCTGAAGTCAGGCTGTTCTGCCAGATGGGGATTGAGTATCTCCATCACAGACACGACGGCGCGTATCTGCTCATTGCGTTTCTCCCTGTCCGGAATCTGCCTGACCTGTTCTATCATTTTCTGAATATGCCTGCCGTACTCCGGCATGATCAGTTTCTCTCTGTTCGTATTGTAATCCATGCGTAGTTAAAGAAGAAATTAAAAATTTGCACAAAGATAGTTTTTTTAGATTACGATTTGAGTATCTTTGCCGGATAAATTTTGATTTATGGACAACATTCTGATTACCGGCGCCGACGGACAGCTCGGCAGAGAGCTGCGCTCGCTCATGGAAGTACGCGGCGACATGAAATGCCTCTACACGGACTGTCATGACCTCGACATCACCGATGCCGGTGCCGTAGAGAAATTCATTGCCGACAACTCTATCACCAAGATAATCAACTGCGCAGCATACAATAACGTGGACGGAGCCGAGACCGAAACGGACGCCGCCATCAGGATAAACGTCACCGGCCCCATGAACCTCGCGGAATCCGCCGCACGCCACGGGGCATATCTCATACACATATCCACGGATTTCGTCTTCGACGGCAGCAGAACGTCTCCCTACCACGAAAGCGACAGGCCCTCTCCCCTGTCAGAATACGGACGGACAAAACTTGCCGGCGAGACAGCCGTCAAGCGTTCTGGCTGTCTGTCCATCATCATCCGCACATCCTGGCTCTATTCCCCATACGGGAAAAAGAACTTCGTCAGGACCATGATACACCTTGGAGAAGAAGAGGAGATCATCAACGTGGTAAACGACCAGACCGGAACTCCCACCTATGCCAGGGACCTGGCCGAAGCCATCCTTCATATCCTGCCCCAGCTCGATGCCACCCCGCGCTACGGCGAAGTTTTCCACTACTCTGACGAAGGAAGCTGCACCAGGGCAGAATGGGCCCAGAAAATCATGACACTCAAGCGCCTCGACTGCGACGTCAACCCGATACCCTCCTCGGAATATCCTACCGCCGCAAAGCGCCCTAAATGCGCCATATTGGACAAATCCCTGATACGCACGGTATTCGGAGTAAAAGTCCCGCTCTGGGAGCGCAGCCTGTCAAAAGCGATAAGGCTGTTCTGACAGCAGCGGCGCCCTACGGTCCTTGTCGGAAAGCAGCAGCTCCCCTTCCGTACGCATCCATTCCACCCCGATATCCGGGTCGTCCCAGCGCACAGAACCTTCAGAAGAAGGCTCATAGAACGCACCGCACTTATACTGGAACACCGTGTTGTCCTCGAGCACGAGGAAACCGTGCGCAAAACCCTCCGGAATATAGAACATCCGCCTGTTTTCACCGCTCAGCACCACTGAAACGTATTTCCCGAAAGTAGGGGATCCCGCCCTGAGATCCACCGCCACATCCTGCACACTGCCGCTCACCACCCGCACGAGCTTGGACTGGGAATAAGGCGCCTTCTGGAAATGCAGCCCGCGCAGCACTCCTTTGGAAGACATGGACTCGTTATCCTGGACAAAATGCACATCCAGTCCTGTTGCGGCACGGAAATCCCTTTCCGAAAACACTTCCATAAAATACCCCCTCGAATCCCCGAACACCTTCGGCTCGACAATCAGGACTCCGTCGACATCTGTTCTTATAATATTCATGGTATTTTCAAAATTATGCGCAAATGTAGAAAACAGTTTCTAAATTTGCACGCCAAACCCTACAATATGACACAGAAACCATCCATCCCCAAAGGCACCAGAGATTTCGGTCCCTCCGAAATGGCCTGCAGAAACTATATCTTCGACACTGTAAAGAAAGTATTCCGCCGTTACGGCTACTCTCCGATAGAGACCCCTGCCATGGAAAATCTCTCCACACTTCTGGGGAAATACGGAGAAGAAGGCGACAAGCTCCTCTTCAAGATCCTGAATTCCGGAGACGCCTTCAAGGACATCCAGCAGATGGACCCCGCACAGCTATCAGAAGCCGGCAGCAATGCACTTGCACTGAAAGTCTGCGAGAAAGGGCTCAGATACGACCTCACCGTACCCTTTGCCCGTTACGTTGTCCAGCACCGCAACGAACTCACCTTCCCTTTTAAAAGGTATCAGATCCAGCCCGTATGGAGAGCCGACCGTCCGCAGAAAGGACGCTACCGCGAATTCTACCAGTGCGACGTAGACGTAGTTGGCTCCGGCTCACTGCTCTACGAGCTGGAAATGGTCCAGATAGCCGATGAAGTCTTCAGAGACATGGGCATCCGGGTACTTATCAAAATCAACAACAGGAAGATCCTCTCCGGTCTTGCAGAGATCTCCGGACAGAGCGACAAGCTCACCGACATCACCGTAGCCATAGACAAAATAGACAAAATAGGACTCGACGCCGTAAAGAATGAACTTGCCGAACGCGGAGTCACTCCCGAAAGCATCGCCCGCATCGAACCCGTCCTCACCCTCAGCGGCAGCACACATGAGAAAATTGCCGCCATGAGAGACATCCTCGCGGGCTCCGAAACCGGCTGCCGCGGCCTGGACGAGCTGGAAGAGCTCTTCAACCTCATCGGGAAAGCAGGCATAACCACCGATATCGAGTTTGACCTCTCCCTTGCCCGTGGACTGAACTACTACACCGGGGCCATCTTCGAAGTCAAAGCCCTCGACTTCACCATCGGCAGCATCTGCGGAGGCGGCCGGTACGACAACCTGACCGGTATTTTCGGCCTGCCGGACACATCCGGAGTAGGAATCTCCTTCGGTGCGGACCGCATATACGACGTCCTGACAGGACTCGACAAATTCCCCCAGGACGCTGTCAGCGGCACTGAATACCTCTTTGCCAACATGGGCACAGAAGTCCTGCCCTACATACTCTCCGCCGCAAAGGCATGCAGAGCCGCAGGACACAGCGCGGAAATCTACCCCGAGAACGCCAAGCTCCGCAAACAGTTCGAATATGCAGACCGAAAAGGCATCAAATATGTCGTTCTCGCAGGAGAAGATGAAGCCGCAAACAACGAGCTGACCATCAAAGACATAAAAACAGGAGAGCAAACAAAAGTGAAAATTTCCGAGATTTTTTAGCCTCAAATTTTTGGATTTATAAAAATAATATCTATTTTTGCAACCTACATCGCGGAGTAGAGCAGTTGGTAGCTCGTCGGGCTCATAACCCGGAGGTCAGAGGTTCGAGTCCTCTCTCCGCTACAAAAATTCGAATAATACACAGAGAGCCAGCACATTAGCTGGCTCTCCCGGTTTAAGACCGGGATGAAAACGGGACGGGACTTTCAACAACATTTTTTTGGACGGGCAGCAGGAAAACGACGGCCCATCCAAAAAAAATGCAATTCAGTCAGAAATCAACTCAGAGATCCGGTTGTTCTGCCGTAAAATTTTACACGCCGCCCAAGCTGCACACAGGCAAGGACTGGTACATTGACTTCTATGCCTTCGACCCTGCCAGCGGCAAGATGCGCAGGAAGAAATTCAAGCTGAACAACATTCCCAACAAACGCGACAGGAGAATTTACGCCTCCGACCTGATGAGCCGTATATTCGAGGAACTGCAAGCCGGGTGGAATCCATGGATCCATGCTGCCTCCGGGGCCTCCCACTCCACCTTGCAGGACTCCTGCCAGGCATATGAGGCATACCTCTCAAAGCTGCTTCATCAGGCCAAAGGAGATGAGCTACATACAGATCAAGCACATATCCGTCAAGCGCGGCACCATCTTCATACCGGACTACTCGAGCAAGAACCGCAAGGACGGAACTGTCACCATCCCGGATAAAGTACTGAAGCTGATGATAGAGCTCGACATCTTCCGCTATCCCGACAACTACTACCTGTTCTCGGACAAGATGCGTCCAGGTTCCGGCCGGCGGAGCAACAATGGAAATATTTCAATTAATTTCTGCAATTAATGGATTTTTTTCTATTTTTGTATTGTCAAACAAATCAAATATGAAGTCAAAAGAATTTCACAAATTGATTCAGTCCAAAGGTTGGATCAAAATCAGGCAGGCCGGAAGCCACGTTATATACGAAAAGGACGGCAGGAAAGTATCTGTGCCCTACCACGGGTCAGACGAGGTTCCGAAAGGAATTGAAAATAAATTGAGAAAGGAGATGGGGCTTTAGCCCCAATCCTTTCCGTTAAAATATTAAGAAATTATGGAAAAGAAGAAGATTCAGGCGGTCATAGAAATCGCGAAGGATGGCGGATACGGTGTATATTGTGTTTCAGAACCGTTCACCGGCATGGGACATACAGTAGAGGAAGCCAAGCAGGACATGCTCGAAGGCATGAATTTACTGAAGCGTACCTGCATAGAGGACGGCACGGAATATCCGGCCATATTGGATGAGGACTTTGACATAGACTACAAATTCGACGTGCAGTCATTCATGGAATACTACTCCGGAATCATAACCCCCACCGCCCTAGGCAGGATTTCAGGCATAAATCCGAAGCAGATATGGAACTACATGCACGGTGTGTCAAAGCCGAGAAAAGCCCAGGTCGACAAGATAGAGAATGCCCTGCACAAGCTCGGCAGGGAGCTGATGAATGTCTCATTTTGATTTGTTTGACAGCTATCACTTGAGACGGCCCCGGACATTTGCCCGGGGCTTTTTATTATCACATAGGAAAATGGTGACTTAAGAATCCACAAAACAATAAGGAGCACAGCCATTCCGAGCAGCACATATCCACCGCCCATCAGAGCACGTTGCCAGACGGACAGTTCCCGCTCCACCTCAATGACCTCTGTATTGCTCGCGTAGATTGTCGTGTCGCGGTACTCCACCCTGTCCTTGTAGACAACTTCCACTTCTGGTTTGTAATTCGGGTTAGAATACAGGGCGTGCGTCAACACCCCTCCGCTTACCGTGGCCGTTGAAGTGGCCGCACGTATCGCCAGGGTGGATGTGGTGTCGGCAGTCCGCACGGACGTCGAATCCTGCGGCAGGGCCACTTCTACCGTGTCACGCACCAGCCGCTCCACTATCTCGGTGCGTACCTGCGTCACGGTATCCCGCTGCACGGGGTAGATGCGCGGCGAGCAAGCTGTGGCAAATACGGCCGCGATCAAAACAATCAGTAGTCTCATAATTCGCTATATTTGCAAGACCAAGTTACTTTTTCATAGCGGAAGCTCTGCGTCGCGAGATGCGGGGCTTCTTTTTTTTATCACAACCTCTCTCCCTTGTAGCCCTTGCCGTAATACAGAGTCCTTCCACACCGGCACTGAATCGTGGGAAATGCTGCCGTTGTGGTGGACGGTCATCATGGGCACCTGCGTCATAGGCCTCCAGAAGCCCTTTCCCTCGCAGGTTCTTTTTCACACCGGCACCGAATCCCGGGAATTGCTGCCATTGCGGTAAATGTTGGGAAATGACGGGAAAACACGACTCCTTCGGAAGGAGTGCAGGGTTATAAGACAATCGTCGCAAAACCGCCGTCACAAGACCGTCACAAGACATATCCCTGAAAAAGACCAGGCCCTCCCACCGCTTCGCGGCGGGCCCCTCCCTCTAGTGCCGAGGGCGGCAAGTCTTTTTCAGGGATATGTCTTGTGACTGCACTACAGTGTATCACACTGCTACATACAGCCACAACATCACGCGCCATATTGCAGGGCGGCAGAAATTCAGCGAAGAAACGAATATGGGTTTACGAGCCGGAAAAGAAAAATATTTACGACCATCTGCAATTTAATTTGATTCTGGTCATTAAAAGACTCGGGCATGGCATTGGACGTGTGGACGAGTATGGTTCGAATGGGACTGAATACCGCGCCTCGGAGACATTGATAAAAGCCACGGACAAAGACAGCCCGGAAGGTGCCGACGAATGTGGCGTTTCATCGGCACCTTTTCAGGGACTAGCTGCTCACTCACAGCTAAGTAGCCGCTCACTCGCCACACTTACCGAATCGTGTGGATCACTGCTATTGGGGAAGCGGATTTACTGGGAGATTATCAATATACAAAACAAGGCGCGGCACGGCACGTAGCAGCACGCCGGTAAAATATCGGGATGCCAATAATCGCCAGCTCCTGCCGGGATGTCTTCCGAAGGTCTTCTTGCTCTATAGAGGATGCGGCTTCGCACGAGATACGGTATAGAGGTATAGAGTTGAGCGTCACGGAATAACGGAATTATCATTATATTCGCGGATATTTTGAAACCATTCCGTAAACACACTGATGAAAACAGGTATTTTTACTCTTTCATTTTTCCTGACAGTCCTGACTGCCCTGCCTTCTTCCGCAGCAGCCGGCGCTGATTCCATTTTCCGCACTGAGCCGTATCTTCAGAATCCTGTCGGCGGCGGAATCACAATCATGTGGCAGACTTGGGTACCGTCCTACAGCTGGGTGGAATACGGCACCGACACCACTGACCTCAGTTCCTGGCAAATGGCCCGCACCATAGTGGACGGCCAGGTCATCTGCAACGGGACCCGGAACAAGATACGGATAGAGGGACTAAAACCCGGCCGCACCTACTACTACAGAGTATACTCCCAGGAGATTCTGCTCTACCAGGCATACAAGAAGGAATTCGGAGAGACAGCCGTGTCCCCGGTCCACTCATTTACCCTCCCTGCCGAAAACGGAAGCGGATTTACCGCAATTGTCTTCAACGACCTGCACAAACAGTCGGAGACCCTGCAGGCCCTGTACAGCCATATCCGCGATATTCCATACGACTTTGTGGTATTCAACGGAGACTGCATAGACGATCCGGCCGATCATGACGAAGCCACAGCCTTCCTCAGCGAACTCAACTCCACAGTCGGAGCAGCAGACGTACCCGTCTTCTACCTGCGCGGCAACCACGAGATCAGAAACGCCTACTCCATCGGCCTCAGAGCACTTTTCGACTATGTCGGCGACAAGACCTACGGAGCCTTCAACTGGGGCGACACCCGCATTGTCATGCTGGACTGCGGAGAGGACAAACCCGACAGCACCTGGGTATACTACGGACTCAACGACTTCTCCGGACTGAGAAAGGAGCAAGTGGGTTTCCTCGAAAAAGAGCTGTCCTCGGAAGAATTCCGCAACGCCTCCCGCAGGGTGCTCATACACCATATTCCAATATATGCAATGGATGACGCCTACAATCCCTGCCTGGAGCTCTGGGGACCTCTGCTTGACGGTGCTCCCTTCGACATCTGCCTCAATGCCCACACCCACAGACATGCCTTCCATCCTGCAGGCTCAGCCGGAAACACCTTCCCGGTAGTGGTCGGTGGCGGCTACTCCATGGAAGGGGCTACCGTAATGGTTCTGGAGAAAAAGGGAGAGGACATGACCCTCAAAGTACTGGACACGGCAGGAAACACAATCCTGGATCTGAAACTGTAACCTGCGGGAAAGCTCTCCGCACATCACTGATTTATTTGGTTACATACGGAATTTTACTTATTTTTGTAACTGTTACTCAACCAGAAAAGTGATATGCAACAAGATATAAAAAAGGCGGCCCTCGATTATCATCGTATGGGCCGTCCGGGCAAGATTGAAACCCTGCCTACCAAACCATACTCATCCCAGCACGACCTGTCACTGGCCTACTCTCCAGGAGTGGCCTACCCGTGCCTCGAAATCAAGGAACATCCGGAGAATGCCTACGAGTACACCAACAAAGGCAACCTCATGGCCGTCATCTCCAACGGAAGCGCCGTACTCGGACTCGGCAACATAGGGGCTGCGGCAGGCAAGCCTGTCATGGAAGGCAAAGCCCTTCTGTTCAAAATATTCGCAGGTCTGGACTGCTACGACATAGAGATTGACGAAAAAGATCCCGAAAAGTTCATTGCGGCCGTCAAAGCCATCTCCCCGACCTTCGGAGGCATCAACCTCGAGGACATCAAGGCCCCCGAATGCTTCGAAATAGAGCGCCGGCTTAAAGAGGAATGCGACATACCCGTCATGCACGATGACCAGCACGGCACCGCCATCATCTCCGCCGCAGGACTGCTCAACGCCCTCGAACTGCAGGGTAAAAAGATCGGAGACATCCGGCTGGTGGTCAACGGAGCCGGTGCGGCAGCCATCGCCTGCACCAACCTTTACATCGAGCTCGGCGTCCGTCGGGAAAACATAGTGATGTGCGACAGCAAGGGCGTCATCACATCCTCCAGGACCGATCTCAACGACATGAAACGTTCCTTTGCCACTGACCGCGACATACACACACTGGCCGAAGCACTCGAAGGCGCCGATGTATTCTTAGGCCTGTCAGTCCGGGACGTACTGACCAAGGAGATGATCCGGAGCATGGCCGACCGTCCCGTAGTATTCGCACTGGCAAATCCCGACCCGGAGATAGCATACCCGGAAGCCATGGCCTCCCGCGACGACCTGATCTTCGCCACCGGCCGCTCGGACTATCCCAACCAGATCAACAACGTACTGGGATTCCCCTATATATTCCGTGGCGCACTCGACGTACGGGCCACAGCCATCAACGAGGACATGAAACTCGCTGCAGTCTACGCCATCGCCGACCTCGCCAAGCAGCCAGTCCCGTCGGTAGTCAATGCAGCCTACAACCTCGAAAGCATCCGCTACGGCCGTGAGTACATCCTGCCGAAGCCGCTCGACCCACGGCTCCTTTCCGCCGTCGCACCTGCAGTGGCCAGAGCCGCAATGCATTCCGGTGTAGCCCGCCGTCCCGTCACCGACTGGGAGGAATACGAAGAGCACCTGCAGGAAATGATGGGCTACGACAACAGGCTCGTCCGCCGCTTCGCCGACGTGGCACGCTGCCAGCCCATGCGCGTGGTATTCGGAGAGGGCAACACAGACCACATGCTCCAGGCAGCAGTCCAGGCCGGAGCGGAAGGCATCTGCCACCCCATCCTTTTAGGCAACGCGGAACTCATCTCCGCCCGTGCCGCATCCCTCGGCCTCTCCCTCGACTCGGTGGAAATCATCAACCCCCGCCATCCCGACCAGAAAGAACGCCGCGAAAGCTACGCCAGCGCCCTGTCTGCCAAACTGGCCCGCGAAGGATACACATGGCAGGACTCCTACGAAAAGATGTTCGAGCGCAACTACTTCGGAATGATGATGGTCGAAAGCTCGGACGCCGATGCATTCATAGCCGGCACCTACACCAACAGCAGCGCAGTCACCGGCATCGCCCGCGACATCATAGGCATCCGCCCGGGATTCAGCACCTTCGCTACAATGCACATCCTCAACACCAAACGTGGCATATACTTCCTGGCCGACACCATGATCAACGGCCGCCCGGACGCCGGCACCCTCGCCGACATCGCCCGCCTGACAGCCGGAGCCGTACAGTACTATGCCTTCGACCCTGTCATCGCCATGCTGTCCTACAGCAACTTCGGTTCAAACCTGCACGACTCCGCCTCCCCTGCTGAAGTACACCGCGCCGTCGGAATCCTGCACGAAAAATACCCCGACATGGCCGTCGACGGAGAGATGCGCATAGACGTGGCCCTGAACAAGGAGCTCCGGGACCGCACCTACCCCTTCAACCGCCTCGCCGGCAAGGACGTCAACACACTCATCTTCCCTGGCCTCAACTCATCGTCCGCCGCATACCGCATGATGATGGAAATGGGAGCCGGAGAAGCCATAGGCCCCATCCAGATAGGCCTCAACAAACCCGTACACTTCATATCAGTGGAAGCTCCGGTACAGGAGATTGTGAACCTCGCCACCGTAGCATCCATGGACGCAGCCATCTACCTCAAGGCAGGCAACTGCCGCCTCGACCGGTAGTCCCCAAGTAAAGCAAATGGAACCTAACAAAAATAATCAACTAACACATTAAATCTATTTTTATGAAAAACAACTTTATTTCCATGCTCGCCGTCGCACTGGGCGCGGCGGCACTTTTCACATCCTGTGAAAAAGAACAGTCCGTATTCTCTCCCGAATCACTGCCGGGTACCTGCACCATAACCGGAGTCGTAAACTACAATGAAGGCTATGCCCTCGTAGGGGATCAGCTCGTTTCAAATCATGAAGTTCCTGCAAGCGGCCAGGTAATAATGCTGAGTATTCCCTATTCTGCATATGTAAATAATAATTCAGCTGGCAACCAGATCTACACAGACACCCTCGATGCCGAAGGACGCTACGAATTCACCATTCCTGCTCCCGCCAATGGTGAATTTCTTAATGGGACTTTGGATGTAATACCGTTCAAGGCTTCTCATGCAGAGTATTTTGCAGACGCATTTCAGCTTGTTGAACACGAGAGTGTCATTTACAATACTTCTAATTCTGCTCAGATTAACATTCGCGACCAATTCCCTGTCGAACAGAACTTTACAGTAGGCTGTACACTTCCCCAAAATGACGTTCAGTACAATGTTCCTCTTACCATCAACGGATCCAATGTAACAGGTCCAGGCTTCGAGAACACTACATCAACTCCTCAAGCAGCCTATGTTTTCATTTCGACCGACATTCTCATCAGTGTAGATTTATCTAACCTTGAGTTCAACTTATAAATGCAACTTTTTGGGTGCGGATAATAAGCAATAAAAACATTTATTTTTCAGAGAGGAAAGAGAGACAATGTCCCCCTTTCTCTCACTCTGAAT
>DVIL01000094.1 GCA_018711305.1 Candidatus Coprenecus stercorigallinarum | reverse complement strand
ATTGAGGGTAAAGTCAGGCGCGGGGTTGCCGGGAGCGAGAGCAAGCTCCTTCTGAACGTAATTGTCGACTTTTGCAAGCATGTTGTTTCCGGCAAACGCAGGATCCGCCTTGTAGGCTGCCACCTTCTCTGCAAGCTCGTTCACATCCATGTAATAGTAATCCTGTGTCAGGAAGAAGAGGGCGAAATGCGATACGGGAGCTTCTGCCACAAGAGCATCCTTCATGGATTCTACCTCGGCCTGATACTCCTCGTAGGTCTTCGAGGCGGCATCCTTATCCTCTTCCGTAGCGTCTGCGGAGCGCAGAACCTTCACCACGTCCTCAATAGCGTATTTCTCGGCAATGGCCTTTGCACCATCATTGTATCTGTTCATCATTGTCTGGGCGGCACCACCGGTAACAGTTGCTTCTGCAAGATTGTCCTCAGAGGCTGTTACGGTAAATCCGGCGTTCTCCAAAAAGATGGAAAGCATGCCGGGGACACCGTCAACGGTGATGATGAAAGGCTCCGGGCTGGTCACTGTTCCGGTGAACTTGAACTTTCCGTTGATGATCTCTACGGTATCCCTTACAGGATTGTCTCCGTCCCTGTTGAAGAGATAGGCTGTTCCGTTAACAAGTTTGTCGCTGTCGCCGGTGATGGTACCCTTGATGGTGTAGCCGTCACCGCTGCCGCAGGATGCAGCCATCAGAGCGGCCGCAAAGATGAAGAGTAATTTTTTCATAATGGTAAAATATTGATTGTTAATTGTCATTCATTTTCCTTTCCGTCCAGGAACCACTCCTTGTACACCATGTAGCCCTGGGCATTCTTATGGGCGGACTCCTTCACGGCATCCGTACCGTCCTTGACCTTTTTGGCCGGGACTCCGGCATAGACCCCCGGTTCCAGCTTCGAGTTGCTGAGGACCACCGCACCCGCTGCTATGATACTTCCGTCAGCGACCTCCACTCCGTCAAGCAGGACCGCTCCCATACCCACGAGCACATCATTGCCTACCTTCGCCCCATGGATAACGGCATTGTGTCCTACCGACACGTCATCCCCTATCTCCACCACCGAGCGCTTGTAGAGAGTATGCAGCACTGCCCCGTCCTGGATATTGACCCTGTTGCCCAGCCTTATGGGATTGACATCCCCCCTGAGCACTGCCCCATACCAGATACTGCAGTCGTCCCCTATCTCCACATCACCGATAATCGCTGCATTCTCAGCGATAAAACAGCCTTTTCCTATCTTAGGCATGATTCCGTTAAGCGGTCTTATAATAGCCATACCAAAAATCTTTTAAAATTGAGACACAAATATAGAAAAATAATAAACACACTGCACATCAATGCCACAATCACAATAAACATCAAGCGTCATACCGAGTCCTTCCTGCGGTCCTCCCCACCTCCGGCGGGTCCCCTCCCTTTTCGGGAGCCAACGCCTCAGAAAGGACTCGGTATGACGCTTTCCAGTATGTTTGACGAATACAAAAAAGACCGCATCCATATCGGATACGGTCCTTTAACTTCAATATCTAAGGTGTCCCTCAGAGGTGCGTCAGAATAGGTGAAGTGCCAGGAATCAAGGTTCACGGCGAAGGAGTTTACTCCTGTAAATGACTGAGCCGTGATACCGAAGATGACGCCGCAATTCGCCTGTTATGACGCGCCGATATTAGATGATACCCTGCTCCAGCATGGCCTGAGCCACCTTCATGAAGCCGGCGATGTTGGCACCCTTGACATAGTCAACATGACCGTCAGGCTGTGTACCGAACTTAACGCAAGCCTCGTGGATGCTCTGCATGATGTAGTGCAGCTTATCGTCAACTTCCTTGGCTGACCAGCTGATGTGGGTAGCGTTCTGGGTCATCTCGAGACCTGAGGTAGCTACGCCGCCTGCGTTGACAGCCTTACCGGGAGCGAAGAGGATACCGTTGCTCTGGAACTCGTGGATGGCCTCAGGGGTGCAACCCATGTTGGACACCTCGCAGCAGCACCATGTACCGTTGGCGATCAGCTCCTTGGCATCGTCACCGTTCAGCTCGTTCTGGAATGCGCAAGGCAGAGCGATGTCGCACTTGACGCTCCATGCTTTCTTGCCGGCTGTAAATTTAGCGGCACCAGGGAACTTGTCAGCCATATCCTGAACCTTGTTCCTGTTGGAAGCACGCATTACGAGCATGTAGTCAATCATCTCGTCGGTGATACCGCCGGGGATCTCGCAGACTCCGTCAGGACCGGAAATGGCGATAACCTTTGCGCCGAGCTCTTTTGCCTTTGTAGCGGCGCCCCATGCTACGTTACCGAAGCCTGAGAGAGCTACAGTCTTGTCCTTGATGTCCTTGCCGGCATGGTGGAGAAGGTGCTGTGTGAAGTACAGAGCGCCGAATCCGGTAGCCTCGGGACGGAGGATAGAACCACCCCATGTGCCGCCTTTTCCGGTGAGCACGCCTGTGTTGTACTCGCGGGCCAGCTTCTTGTACATTCCGTACAGATAGCCGATCTCACGTCCGCCTACACCTACGTCACCTGCAGGGATATCGGTGTCGGGGCCGATGCATCTCCAGAGCTCATACATGAAGGCCTGGCAGAATCTCATGATCTCAGCGTCAGACTTGCCGACGGGATCGAAGTCAGAACCGCCCTTTGCACCGCCCATAGGCAGAGTTGTCAGAGCGTTCTTGAAAGTCTGCTCGAAACCGAGGAACTTCAGCATGGAAGGAGTAACTGCCTTGTGGAAGCGGAGACCTCCCTTGTAGGGGCCGATAGCGGAGTTGAACTGAACCCTGTAGCCGAGGTTTGTCTGAACCTCACCCTTGTCGTCAACCCAGGTTACCCTGAATGTGAAGATACGGTCAGGCTCTACGATTCTCTCGACGATCTTAGCCTTCTCGAACTCGGGATGCTGGTTGTAAACATCTTCGATGGATTCGAGTACTTCGCGGACTGCCTGCAGGTACTCTTTCTCATTTCCATACTTGGCCTCAAGTTTGGCCATGATTTCTGAAACTTTCATATTACAGTGTTTTTAGTAGTTTATTAAATGGTTCTTCAATGTTGTTCTATTTAACTTCCCATGTCGACCCGCTGTGCAGCAGTTCTTCCATGTTGTGGATGGTAGAGTGGGCCCTTACTTCCTCGAGCTGGTCCCTTACGTTGTCGTCGTAGGTCTTGTCGGGCACGTCCCTGATGACTCCGAGAGCTACAGGGTACTCGGGCCACTTCATGTCGATGAGCATGCTGTGCATACCCATGTCGGCGGTGTGGGCGTCATGTACCAGGATATCGTCCTCGGTAACTCCTCCCTCACCTATGGTCACCACCTTCAGTTCCTTGTTCACGAGAACAAGTCCCTTGTTGCGGTCCTTACCGAAAATCATCCTCTCACCATGTCTGAGAACTATCGTACGGTCGGCCTTCACTTCCTTGTCGGAAATCTCGCGGTGCGAACCGTCATTGTAGATGACACAGTTGACGAGCATCTCGGTCACTGCACATCCGTCATGCTTGGCGGAGGCCACGAAAATCTCCTGATTCAGCTTCAGCTCCGAATCTATGCTGCGGGCAAAAAATGTGCCGCGTGCACCCATTACGAGAGCTCCCGGATTGAAGGGATGCTCCACTGTTCCGTAAGGGGATGTTTTGGTGATCTTGCCGAGAGGGGATGTCGGAGAATACTGACCTTTTGTCAGTCCGTAGATACGGTTGTTGAAAAGGACGATATTGATATCGATGTTACGTCTGATGGCATGTATGAAGTGGTTTCCGCCGATAGCGAGGGCATCGCCGTCACCAGTCGCCTGCCAGATTGACAGAGTGGGGTTGGCAACCTTCATACCGGTCGATATGGCTGTCGCACGCCCGTGAATACCATGGAAACCGTATGTGTTCATGTAGTACGGCAGTCGTGACGAGCAGCCGATACCGGAGACGAACACAAAGCGCTCCATCGAATATCCGAGGTCTTCCGCCACCTGGGGCAGCGCCCTCTGAAGTGAGGCAAGTACGGAGTGGTCACCGCAGCCGGGGCACCATCTTACTTCCTGATTGCTTTTGAAATCCTGTGCTGTATATTTCATAATGTCTTCCTCCTATAATAATTTGTTGACGGCATCCACGACATCCTTTACGATGAAAGGCTGTCCCTGCACCTTGTTGAGCTGATAATAATGGAATTTCTGATGCTTTGCCCTCAGATAGTCGGCGAACTGACCGGAGTTGAGCTCGCATACGATAATCTTCCTGAATTTCGAGAAGACCTCCTCTGTATTGAGGGGAAGGGGATTTATGTAGTCGAAATGCGCGAGGGAGACGCTCTTTCCCTGTTTGTGGAACTCCTTGACAGCCGTATAGAGGTGTCCGAAAGTTCCGCCCCATCCTACGATAAGGACTTCTCCGCTCTCTTCTCCGATGACTTTGAGGGGAGGTATGTCCACTGCGGTGCGGGCAACCTTTTTGGCCCTCATCTCCACCATGTACTGGTGGTTCTGGGGATCGGAGGAAATGACTCCTGCAGGATTCTTCTCCAGACCGCCTACGCGATGCTCCAGACCGGGTGTGCCGGGCAGGGCCCATCTGCGGACATATGTCTCGGGGTCTCTTTCGAAGGGGCAGAATTTACCGCCGCACTCCGAGGCATCCTTGATGAAAGGAGGATGTATCTCGGGCAGATCCTTCATGGAAGGGATACGCCAGGGTTCGGAGCCGTTGCCGAGGAAGCCCTCAGTAAGGAGGATCACGGGCATCATGTGCTCCATGGCGAACTTACCTGCGTAAAATGCTTTCTCGAAGCAGTCCGAAGGGGAATGGGCGGCCATCACCATGATGGGGCACTCGCCGTTGCGGCCGTAGAGAGCCTGGTTGAGGTCGGTCTGCTCTGTCTTGGTAGGGATACCTGTGGACGGACCGCTGCGCTGTACATCCACAAGAACGAGGGGCAGCTCGGTGATCATTGCCAGACCGAGGGCCTCGGACTTCAGGGACAGACCGGGACCGGAGGTGGTGGTCACGGCGAAATTGCCTGCGTAGGCGGCTCCGATTGCAGTGCAGATGCCTGCTATCTCATCCTCGCACTGAAGTGTCTTGGCCTTGAGTTCCTTGTGAATGGCAAGCTCCTCTAAGATAGCTGTGGCGGGGGTAATGGGATAAGAACCGCAGAAGAGGGGCACTCCGGACTTCTCGGAGGCGGCGAGCAGGCCCCATGCTGTGGCCTGGTTGCCGTTGATGTTGCGGTAGGTGCCTTTTTCCTGTTTTGCAGGCTGCACGTAATAGGTGTTGGCTATTGCATGTATGTTGGAAGCGTAGTTGAAACCGTCCTTCAGGACTTTCTTGTTGGTCTCGATAAGGGCGGGTTTCTTCTTGAACTTGCGTTCGAGATATTCGAAGGTATGGTCAAGTTCCTTATTGAACATGAAGAAACACATGCCGAGGGTGAACATGTTCTTGCATCTCACGATAGCCTTCAGGTCCAGACCGCTGTCCTTGAGGCTCTCCTTGGTAAGGGTGGTTATGGGAGAGACAATGATGTTGCGGTCGCCGATATTGAGCTCCTCGATAGGATTCATGGTCTTGAAGCCTGCTTTCTGAATACCCTTCTCGTCGAATGCGTCTTCGTCGAGAATGATCGTGGCCGTAGGTTTTGCCCATTTGGCATTGGCCATGAGCGCTGCCGGGTTCATAGCGACAAGAACATCGCAGAAGTCTCCCGGGGTGTTGATCTCAACTGAACCGATGTGTACCTGGAACCCCGACACACCTGAAACAGTACCCTGAGGGGCACGTATCTCTGCAGGATAGTCCGGGAAAGTAGAAATCTCGTTACCGAAAAGAGCAGAAGAGTCAGCGAACAGGGTACCTGTAAGCTGCATTCCGTCGCCGGAGTCTCCCGCGAACCTGATAACGACATCTTCAATATCAATAATCTTGTGTTGCATATGGGTTAAGAATTTTAGACAAATGTAATGATATTTCCTTACAAACGTAATTTATTTTAAAACAATTTTGTAAAAAATGAAAGGGCCGCTCCGGAATATCGGAACGGCCCTCTGTATGACTTTATTATATTGTCTGTCGCCTACTGCTGGGGCTGGCCCTGCACAGGGAGCTTCTTGTCAGGGGAGATACCGAGTTCGGACTTCACCTGAGCTGTAATGTCCATGCTCTGGGCAGCGTCGAAATAAGGTATTGCACCGGAAGAAAGGTCGAATACATAGACCAGACCGTTGGCCTTGCCCACTTTTGCGACAGCCTCGTTTGCCTTCTGGGAGATAGGAGCCATCAGCTGCTGCTGAAGGTTGTTCATGTCCATCTGGGCGTTCTGCTGATACTGCTGGAGGCGGTTCTGAAGATCCTGGATTTCCTGCTGCTTTGTCGCCAGTACCGAAGGGGTCCAGTTGGCGCTCATCTGCTCGTAGGTGGATATCTTCGTATTGTACTCCTCTATCATTGCATTGTAGGTGGTCTGGATATCCGTGTTGAATTTTTCAAGTTCCACGCGTGCGGAATCCATCTCATCCATCAGGAATACAACTTCCTGCATATTGATGTGCCCGAACTTGGGAGTCTGGGCCGAAGCGATGCATGCAGTCGCGAATACGCTCAAGGCGATTAAAGTAATTTTTCTCATGTCGTTAGTTGTTCTTTGTCTTATTTCTGCAAATGTAGTAAATATTTCTATTGTTAGAACTGCTGGCCTATCACGAAGTGGAAGTTGGAACCGCCGCGGTCCTGGTCGAGTACAGGATCGAATCCCCATCCCCAGTCTACTCCGAGCAGACCGATCATAGGCAGCATGATCCTCACGCCTATACCTGCCGAACGCTTGATTTCGAAGGGATTGAAGTCCTGGATGTTCTCCCAGCAGTTACCTCCCTCGAGGAAGGCCAGCACGAATATCGTGGACTGGGGCTGGAGCACGACAGGATATCGCAGCTCGACTGTGAATTTGTCGTAGACGTGGCCGACATATATGCCTTCGTCATTCATAGGGGTAAGGGAGTAGTTGGAATAGCCTCGGAGGGAGATGATTTCCGAACCGTACGTATTGTATCCCGACATACCGTCACCGCCGACCTGGTAGCCCTCGAACGGGGAGTAGCCGAGATTGCGGTTGTAGTATCCCAAATATCCGAACTGGGCCCTTGTCATGAGCACAAGGTCTCCTACCAGACGGACATACAGGGAGCCCTTGAAGGTCCACTTGTGGTACTCGATCCATCGGTAGCGTTCCTGGTCAGTCATGGACGCGTAATCGGTATTCTTGTCCCTGAAGGCCGAATACGGAGGCGTCAGCTGGAGGGAGACGAGGAAATCGGAACCTTCGCGGGGATATACCGCCTGGTCGGTAGAGTTTCGGGC
>DVIL01000093.1 GCA_018711305.1 Candidatus Coprenecus stercorigallinarum | reverse complement strand
GGCTGCCTCGGCCTGCACCACGTCCTCGTAGATGTTTCCGGTAGCCACTATCACATAGAGGTAGGGCTTCGGCCCCTCGCCGATCTCGCGAAGGTATTTCTCGCGACGGGCACGACGGGCCTTTATCCTCTCTATCGAGGTCTTTATCGGCTCTTCAAGAGCTTTCTGTATCTCTGGTAAAGGTTTAATTTCAAGTTTGGTAATATCTAATGTTCCGGCAGATATGCGCTCCGCTATCTCCATCGGAGTCAGGCCGAGAACGGCCATTGCGTTGCCCACGTAGAACAGGGCGCCCTCGCTCAGGACTCCGGCTGCCTTGAGGCTGTCCACCACAACATTGGGCAGCGGCACGGAGTTGGCGTCCACCCCGTCGATTCCGAGCAGACGGCAGAGTGTCCTCTCCACCGCCACGGTAGTATATCCGTCCACGAAATTCTGGACGTCTGCGGCAATGCCGGCTGCAAGCTGCCTGGCATACGCCACTTTTTTCGAATCTAATCCTAATTTGCTATTCATATTCTAACAGTTTTTTTGCCTTTCCCGTCCATTCCGGGGATATATTCAGGGACTCCGCCACATTCAGGGCCTCGTGGGGCACGTCACCGTCAGGTGCAGGACAGAGTCTGTAATTCATGCGACCATTCTCCAATCCTCTGACCCTAAGGCGGGTACAGTGGGAGGAGGGAATATTGTAGTGAGTTGTGAGCAGCAATGCCACTTCTCTATGACCCAGAATGTCCACCAGAGCCTCCACCAGCGCCGTTCCCTCTATAGGATTCGTGCTGCGTGCAGGTTCATCTATCATTGCGGCTATCCTCCGGCCGTCATGCATTCCGTCCGAAGCCCGTACAACCTCGTCTATCGCCTTCATCTCAGCTGCAAATGATGACAGACCTGCCCCCATATCCTGGGCGTCTCCGGAAATAAAGAACACAAGATCTCTGGGAGCGATTACAGCCTCCGCAGCCGGAATTCCCATCCCGAAAGAAAAGAGCCACTGGCACAATGCCGCGGTTTTGAGCACTACCGTCTTGCCTCCCATATTTGCTCCGATAATCACGACCGGAGCATTGCCGAAACTCAGGTCAATCGGGACAAACTCCTCTCCTGCCCTTTCGACAGCATCCTTTACATAAGGATTGTACATGCCTTTATACGAAGTGATACCAGAGGTGGATATTTCCGGAATACAAAGTCCGGTCTTTAGAACCATGACCGCCTTTGCCACATCGATGTCCAGCCTTACCAGTACATTCTGCAGAATTCTGAGTTCCTGCACATAAGGACGCAGTGACGCGCAGATACCTTCACGTATTCCAGCCTCGAGAACCTGCTCCTTGTCCATAAGTGCCGCCCTTCTGTCTGGATCGGCTTCCTTCCTGATATCGGCCCTGAGAGCCGCCAGCTCAGGAGAATAGGAGTCGTAAATGTAGAATGAGGCTATCTCCGTTCCGTCAGGGTCGAGAACCTGCAGCGCACCGTCCAGTGCGTCAGTCCGGGGAGAGATGCTGTCATGGGAAGTACCTCCCAAAACGGCAGCTGTCCTCCGTCCGAGCAGGATAAGCGCCTTGACCTCGAACAGTTCTATGTCGTCAACGGTATCGCCTGCCTCTATCCGGCTCAGGGTGTGGGAGATATCCTTAAGATTGCATAAAATGGAATGAAGCATCGAGACCAGATTGCCGTCCGCCGCGGCAGACATGTGCTCCTTCAGGCGCAGATATGCCGTCCCGATGTCCTCCGGTACGGTGAGCGCCTCTGTATCCATCAAATACCTGAGGGCATAACCGGAAGCCAGCGGCAGCGAGTCAATCATATACCGCAGCCCGCAAGGGGAATCTATGATATCTCTGAGCTTCATCTCATTGTCGTCTTATGTCGTAAACCGGCAATTGAATCCTGTCGGAAAGCGTCCTGCAAAGCAGGTCCGAATCCAGTCGGTAACCGTTGGGGGCCAGTGGATTGACACATACGGCCAGCAGTACTGTCCGCCTGTGTACCAGAAGCCTTCCTCCTGCACGGACGAAACGCCTCCAATTCTCCGGAGAAATGAAGATCCGGGTAAAATCCGCGACCGTCACCTCTATCTCCGGCAGTCTCCTTTCCGTCAGCAGACGGGTCAGCAGCCTGTCGGTCAATGCTCCGGATACTTCCACCCTTCTGACCTCCGGGGCTATCTCCACCTCCGGGGCCATCGAGGATACTGTCAGGATATGCTCCTGAGGCAATTCCTGGCTCTCAACCTCGGGTAACCGGATCATCTCCACACAGAACGCGGTCCTGTCCACCAATGCAGGCATATTGCACGAAAGTGCGGCACCTGTAGCCAGCACCATTGCCTCGCTCACAGCCGGGGACGCGCTGCTCTTGCGGGAGAGGGCTCCGTCGATTATCGTCAGTCCGATTCCAAAGCCGGAGATGCTGTCCATCCATCTTTTCAGAGACACCGTCGAGGAAGGCCCCGAGAGGATTACCTTCCCCTCGAGGGCCACCCTGGCGGTTATCAGTCTGCCTAAAGCTGTTGTCTCACCGGAGACATTCACTATTTCCGATACCAGACGTCTGGACCGGTAGTGGGTTTCGGAGGTGGAAAAGAACATTCCGCTCCTGAGGACTATCTCAGGCTTGGCGGTGCCTGTCACCTGGTCCGTCCTCTCCCCGTCCAGTCCTATGGATGTCACACAGACACCCGGGCCGTCGGATGGCAGGTTCCGGAGAATGTAGTTAAGACACTCGGTCTTACCGCAGTTCTTCTCCATTCCCACCACGGCTACGCTCCGGTACTTCAACAGCTCATGGACAAACGGCATCTGCAATATTTCAAATTACTACTTACTGTGGTGCCTCTCCCTGCGCTTGAGCTCAGTGGGCTCGATGGTCATCTTCACGCCTTCGAGCAGAGTGGCTACGCCCTCGGATTTTTCACCCTTGTGGCGGCAGTCCTCGCAATGGCACTCGTTGTGATACTCAGGCGGTTCTGTATAGGTCGTAATGACACCTTCGAAGTTGCGGAGCACTACCTTGCCTGGCGACTGGGAGATAACATACTGGGGCATGACCGGAGTCTTGCCGCCACCGCCGGGAGCGTCCACCACGAATGTGGGCACTGCAAAACCGGAGGTATGTCCCCTGAGGCCCTCGATGATCTCGATACCCTTCGAAACAGGGGTACGGAAATGCTCCAGGCCCATCGACAGGTCGCACTGGTAAATATAATAAGGTCTCACCCTCATCTTGACAAGTTCATGCACCAGATGCTTCATCACATGCACGCAGTCATTGACCCCGCGCAGGAGCACGGACTGGTTGCCGAGAGGGATTCCGGCATCTGCAAGCCTTGCGCAGGCTGCGGCAGACTCGGGAGTCACCTCGTTGGGATGGTTGAAATGGGTATTGAGCCAGATCGGGTGGTACTTCTTGAGCATGTTGCACAGGTCGTCCGTAATCCTCTGAGGACAAACGACCGGTGTACGGGAGCCTATGCGTATGATCTCCACATGGGGAATGGCCCTCAGTCTCTTGATAATGTATTCGAGCTTGGCGTCACTTACCATCAGGGCGTCACCTCCGGAAAGCAGTACGTCACGGACAACCGGAGTCCTCTCTACATATTCGATGCACTTCTCTATCCTGTCATTGGGAGACTCGGCGTCCTTCTGTCCGGCAAAACGGCGGCGGGTACAGTGACGGCAGTACATCGAGCACATGTCGGTAATGAGCATCAGCACTCTGTCAGGATATCTGTGCGTCAGGCCCGGTGTCGGGGAATCCTCATCCTCATGCAGGGGGTCCAGCAGGTCCTCGGGGGCCTGGAAAGTCTCGGCGGCCGTAGGTATAGCCTGCCTGCGGATAGGACAATAAGGGTCATCCGGGTCAATAAGGGACAGATAGTAAGGAGTGATAGCCATCCTGAGGGTGGAGAGAGTCTTGCGGACTCCCTCCTCTTCCTCGGGTGTGAGCTTTATGTATTTCTTGAGTTGGTCTAGAGTCTCTATACGGTTCTTGACCTGCCATTTCCAGTCATTCCACTGCTCGTCGGTCACTTCCGGGAACAGGGCCTTCCTACGTGATACGTTTACCATAACAGGTAGGATTAGGCATACAGCTCGGTGAAAATCTTTCTCAGTTTCTCGCTCTCACGGAGTTCCTGGAGAGTAATCTCGGCGTGGCCCTTCGTGTATCCGTTGCCTACAAGCATGGTTACGTCGCTGCCGACACCCTCTGCTCCGAGAGCCGCCTTCGTAAAGCTGGTGGCCATGGAGAAGAAGTAAACCAGACCTGTATCCTTGGTGCAGAGAATCGAAGTCATCTCGGTGTCGGGGATGTTGACGTTGTTGATGGTGATGTCGCACATCTGACCGCCGGTGAGCTCCTCTATCTTCTCGAGTACGGGAACGGGCTGGGTGGCGTCAGCGGAGAATACGTAGTCGCAGAATCCGAGATCCTGCAGTCTCTTGGTGCTCTTCTCGCTGTGGCACAGGCCGATTACCTTACCGGTCACACCGGCTCGTTTCTTGGCCTCATAGCAGCAGAGCATTCCGGACTTGCCGCCGGCACCGATGATCAGGACAGTGTCTCCGGGCTTTACGAGCTTGGCTGTCTGGGCGGGAGCACCGGCTACGTCGAGTGCGGAGAGAGCGAGCTTCTCGGGCAGGTCAGCAGGAATCTTGGCGTAGATACCGCTCTCGAAGAGGATGGCCTTGCCGTCGATGTCCACCTGGTCCACATCGGCACGAATCTCCTTGATCTTGTCGATACGCAGAGGTGTGAGAGACAGGGATACGAGGGTGGCAATCTTGTCGCCTACCTTGAGATCGATCTTGTCCTTGAGGGCATCGCCGATCTGTTCGACAGTACCGAGGAGCATTCCGCCAGAGCCTGTCCAGGGATTGCGGTGCTTGCCCTGCTTTGCAACGATGTCAAACATGATTTCCTTGATCTTCTCGGGATCGCCGCCTGCGCGGTTGGATATATCGGTGAAGGAAGCAGAGTCGATATTGAGAGTCTGTACATCGATGAGGATCTCGTTGTCATAGATCTCATCCATGTTGTTGTCCAGCTTGTTTGCGGGCTGAGGAAGGACTCCCTTGGGTTCGAGTACTCTGTGAATTCCGTATTTGTTTCCGTGTTTCTGTGCCATAATATTTTGATTTTAAGATAGTTGATTATTATTATTTGAATTATTGAATTTACTGGAGAGGCTTGAGGGACAGTATCTGACGGGCCTCTGCGGGGGTGGCGATGTCACGTCCGAACTCGCGGGCGATGCGGACCACCTTTTCCACCAGCTCACCGTTGGAGCGGGCCAGGACTCCCTTGCTCAGGTAGACATTGTCCTCGAAACCTACCCTCACGTGACCGCCGTCGATGATGGCGGCTACGGCCAGAGGGAACTCGTAGCGGCCTATGCCCGCTACTGTATAAGTGGCGTCCGAGGGAATGCTGCCGCGCAGGAAAACGAAGTCGCGGAGCTCGCCGCCGATACCTCCGTTGACACCCATAACGAAGTCAAAGTGCATGGGGGCCTGGATGAACCCCTTGCGGTGTAACCTGAGGGCCATGTCGATCATAGACTTGTCGAAGACTTCGAGCTCAGGTTTGATACCGCGCTCTATCATCCTCTGTCCAAAATACTTGATAGTGTTCTCCGTGTTCTCGAAAATGTCGTCTCCGCCGAAGTTCAGAGTACCGCAGTCGAGGGTGGCCATCTCCGGCAGCAGCTCGGTGGGCTGCAGTCTCTCGTCATTGGTCATGCCCACGGCTCCTCCTGTAGAGGGCTGGATAATTACATCGGGGCATTCCTTTCTGATAGCATCGATGATGACCTTGAAACGGTCCTTGCTCTGAGTGGGTGTACCGTCATCCTCACGCACATGAAGGTGGATGAGGGAGGCGCCGGCATTATAGGCCGACTTGGCCTCGCGGACACACTCCTCTACGGTGTAAGGCACCGCAGGATTGTGCTCCTTGAGCACTTCCGCACCGCATATCGCAGCGGTGATAATCAATTTTTCCATTGTTGAAAGATAGTGATGTTATTTGTGTTCTATTCTCTGGCATTTCTTGGGCACTACACAGGTGCCGCTGGCTCTGCATACCACGATGGGTTCTGAGAGCACGTCTGCTGCAGAGTCGGATATGTCCTGCCTGGGGGCTATCACCTTGCGGGCCTCGAAGACCATCTTGCGGGAAGTGTTGCCCACCGATACGATCTCGCCCTCGGCCTCGATATAGTCCCCGGCATACACGGGAGCCATGAACTCCACATTGTCATAAGCCTTGAAGAGACCTTCGTCGCCATCATTGATTATAAGCAGCTCTGTAGCCACGTCTCCGAAAAGCTGAAGCATCTTGGCTCCATCCACGAGATTGCCGCCGTAGTGAGCGTCATGGCAGCTCATGCGCATACGGATAAGAGATTTTACGCCCATGATTACCTCCTTTTATAGATATAATTGACGAAAATACCGGGAGTGTGTACAGCCTCAGGGGCGATCTCCCCTACAGGCACCACTTTCTCGGCCTCTACTATCACGAGGTCGGCGGCCATGGCCATCACGGGGTTGAAGTTCTGGGTCGTACCCTTGTACACGAGATTACCGGACTCATCGGCAATGGAGGCTCCAAGAAGGGCGATATCGGCACCAAGAGGCTTCTCCAGCAGATAGTCCTTGCCGTCCACGTTGATGACGGGCTTGCCCTCAGCCACGAGGGTTCCCATACCGGTAGTGGTAAGCACACCTCCGAGTCCTGCACCTTTGGCCCTGATTCTCTCTGCTAGAGTGCCCTGAGGGGAGAATTCGACCTCGAGCTCCCCGGCGTTCATCTGATTGCCGGTCTCGGGATTGGTTCCGACATGCGATACAATGAGTTTTTTGATCTGTTTGTTGACGACCAGCTTTCCGAGAGATTTGTCGGGGAATGCAGTGTCGTTGCAGATGACAGTCAGGTTCTTGACTCCGCTCTCTGCGAGGGCGTCCATGATCTGCAGAGGGGCACCTACGCCCAGAAATCCGCCTACCATGACGGTCATGCCGTCCTTAACATAGGAGACGGCCTGCTCAAGTGTTATTTCCTTTTTCATCAAAGATAGTTTTAGTAAAATTCTAATTAGCAAATATAATAAAAGTTAAGTAAATTTGCCAATAAAATTACAAATTATTAAAGCAAACAGAACCAGCTATGTTGCCGCAACTTGACCTCAAACCGGATCCGTCAGATACTCTGGCGATGGAAATCAGCGAAGTAATCCAAAAAGTATCGACCATGAGCGGTCACGAGATATGGACATCCGTGGCCGACACTGTCATCAAATGGGGCCTGAAAGTCCTTGCCGCCCTTCTTATCTACCTGGCAGGAGCCTGGCTGATACGCAGGATCAGGAAAATGCTCCGGAAGGTCTTCACCCGACGTAAAGTCGAGCCGTCCCTGACATCCTTTATAACCAGCTTCGTGAACATATCCCTGACCGTACTGCTGTTTGTTGTGGTCGTCACCATCCTCGGAGTACCCGCCAGCACCTTCGCCGCCCTGCTGGCTGCCGGAGGCCTTGCCGTAGGCATGGCACTCAGCGGTACCCTCCAGAATTTTGCCGGAGGCGTGATGATACTGCTGTTCAAGCCGTTCAAGGTCGGTGACTATATCGAGGCCGGAGGATACAGCGGCACTGTGGATGCCATAAACATCACCTCCACCCAGATTCATACTCCTGACAACAAGATAGTGTTCCTGCCCAACGGCAACCTGGCCAACAACAGCATCCAGAACAACACCGCCTCAGATATCCGCCGCGTGGAATGGAATATAGGAATATCCTATGGGGACGATGTCGGAAAAGGCATTGAACTGCTTCAGAAATACCTTGGAGAGGATTCGAGGGTACTGAAGGGACCGGAAGCTCCGGATGCACCGTTCGCCGCACTGTCACAACTTGGGGACAGCGCCATAGTCCTGACTGCAAGAGCCTGGACCCACGGTACTGACTACTGGGGACTTTTCTACGACATCAACCGGAAAATATACGAGGACTTCCCTAAGCAGGGTCTGAGCTTCCCGTTCCCGCAGCTTGATGTACACGTGCGGAACGTACAGGATTAGCATAGATTGAAAGGAATATTTCCCTCAGCTCATCCTTATCCATACCAGGGTCTTTCTCCACTATGGCGGAAAGGCCCTTTTCCATACGCCCGATAAAGAACCTGCGTGCCTCATCGGTATACAGGGAGGCATGGGAGGTACCGTTCTCCATAATGTCAAAAGCTATATAATTTGTATCCCAAAGCCTGTAATTGGACTGGATTCTGGTATC
>DVIL01000009.1 GCA_018711305.1 Candidatus Coprenecus stercorigallinarum | reverse complement strand
GAACGTAGATTTCTGTAACTTTGATTGGAGTTGCATAGCAAAAAAATATTATCATGCCTACCTAGAAATACTTGAAAACAAATAAGTATATCCCTAATATTAAACTAATTCACGAACAATGATTGAAAACCTTGTTTCTATTATCACTCCTGCATATAATTGTGCGAATTATATAGGAACGACGATAGAAAGTGTTTTATCACAAACATATTCTTATTGGGAGATGATTATCGTAGATGATTGTTCTTCTGATAATACTGAAGAAGTGGTGTTGCACTACGCCTCAAAAGATTCGCGGATTAAATATAAAAAGTTGGAGGTGAATTCCGGTGCAGCAGTAGCAAGAAATGTCGCAATGTCAATGGCCACGGGGCAATACATTGCATTTCTGGATAGTGATGATGTATGGCTGCCGGATAAATTATTAACTCAAATTCAGTTCATGCAAGAGAACAATTATAAGTTCACATGTACTGATTATGAGCAGATAGATGAGACGGGAAGACATCTTGGCAAAATAATACACTGTATAGAAAAAGCAGATTATAATAGAGTTTTACTTGATTGTCCGATAGGTAATTCAACAGTGATGTATGATGTGACTCAGATGGGTAAGTTTGAGGTGCCTAATATAAGAAAACGGAATGATGATGCTTTATGGCTTAAAATGCTTAAGTCAGAGAAGTTCATATATGGCCTGAATCAGGTATTGGTACAGTATCGGGTGCGTCATGATTCTATATCTGCAAATAAATTTCAATTAATAAAGTATCATTGGGTTTTATATCGTAAAATAGAACATCTCAATATTATGAGATCTATATTTTATATTCTTCATTGGGGTGTTATAAAGATTTTACGTATTAAATAAATGTTAGATATGCGGAACATACCTTTCTCCCCTCCCGACATGACGGAAGCGGAAGCCTCCATGGTATCGGAGGTGCTGGGCTCGGGGTGGATTACCACCGGGCCGAAGACTAAAGAGTTCGAACATCTTATTTCGATGTGCTGCGGTACTTCCAGGGCTGTGTGCCTCAACTCGGCGACTGCCTGCATGGAGATGGCGCTGCGTATCATCGGTGTGGGACCGGGTGACGAGGTCGTTGTACCGGCCTACACATATACGGCTACGGCAAGTGCGGTATGCCATGTGGGCGCGCGTCCTGTGATGGTGGACTGCGCTCCCGGCTCCTATCAGATGGACTACGGCAAGATGGCCGGTGCCATTACGGAAAGGACCAAGGCCGTGATGCCGGTAGACCTGGGCGGAGTGGTCTGCGACTACGACCGGATATTCGAGGCCGTCGAGGCTGCGAAAGGGCTGTTCAGGCCGTCCAACGACATTCAGAGGGCCTTCGGGCGGGTCATTGTCATAGCTGACGCGGCCCATGCCTTCGGAGCCAGGTGGCACGGCAGAATGTGCGGGGACATCGCTGATTTCACCTCATTCTCCTTCCATGCCGTGAAGAATCTGACTACAGCCGAGGGAGGTGCTCTCACATGGCGTCCTCACGACGGGCTCGACGGTGAGGCCATCTACAAGCAGCTGCAGCTGTTGTCCCTGCACGGTCAGAGCAAGGATGCTCTCGCCAAGACCAAGCTCGGCGCATGGGAGTACGATATCGTCGCTCCGTACTACAAATGCAACATGACCGACATCATGGCCGGCATCGGACTGGCGCAGCTGAAGCGGTATCCGGAGCTGATGCACCGCCGCAGGCAGATTATCGGTGCTTACAATGCGGCACTTGGGGTTGCGGAAACCTCTGGGAAAAATGAGGGAGGAAGGTCTGCGAAGGGAACTGCCGGAGAAGGATGCACATCCGGAGCTGCCGGCTGCAGATACGGCAAGGTTGGCGGCGTGCAGGTCCAGGTCCTGGACCATTACGGCCCTGAACATTCCTCCTCAGGCCACCTCTATCCGGTCAGGATGGAGGGATTTGACGTGGAAGAACGCAACGAGGTGATAGTCAAGATGGCCGAGCGGGGCATAGCCTGCAATGTGCACTACAAGCCCCTGCCCATGATGACAGCCTACAAGGCTCTCGGCTACGACATCAAGGATTTTCCCAATGCCTACGACCAGTACCGCAACGAGATAACCCTGCCCCTGCACACCCATCTGAGCAATGAGGACGTACAGTACGTCATGGACAATTTCACTGAAATCCTGTCAAGCCTGAAAAAGTGAAACGGATATTCGATGTAACGGCAAGCGGACTGGGACTTCTCCTGCTCAGCCCGCTTTTTCTGATAGTCGCAATATGGATCCGGCTCGACTCGCCGGGTCCGGTATTCTACCGGCAGACAAGAGTGGGACGGTACAACAAGGACTTCCGTCTGTTGAAATTCCGCTCCATGCGCGTCGGTTCGGACAAGAAAGGACTTATAACCGTAGGCGGCCGGGACCCGAGAGTAACCCGCTCCGGCTACTACATCCGCAAGTACAAACTGGACGAGCTGCCGCAGCTCATCAACGTATTCAAAGGAGACATGAGCCTCGTCGGTCCAAGGCCGGAAGTCCGCAAATACGTAGACCTCTACACCCCTGAGCAGCTGCACGTCCTGGACGTCCGTCCCGGCATCACAGATATGGCCTCCATCCGCTACCGCAACGAGAACGAGCTGCTGGAGCAGGCCGCCGACCCCGAGCAGTTCTACCGCGACACTGTCATGCAGGACAAGCTCCGCATCAACCTCGAATACGTCTCCGACCATTCCTTCTTCAAGGACATCAAAATCATCCTCATGACATTCAAGGCCGTAGTCACTGAATAGTCCGGAGCACACAACTGACAATAAACCGTAGGCATTGCAATAGATTCGGTGTCGTAAAATTCTAATCCGTTTATAACCGATTATAGCCGTTTATAGACTGGTTATTCTTCCTTGAATCCGTAACCGAAATGACTATTTTCGATGATTATAAGAAATTTAATGGCATGTGTCGTATCTCTCCGCATCTGTTGTGGAATTACGGTCTGGCACATTTCGATTGGTGGAAATCGAAGAAAATAATTGATAGCCGGATCATGGAACGTGGATGGCTGGAGGATTTTATGGAATAGTTTTACCTTGCAGGTGGAACCGCGCCGGCCTTGGACCCGGGACACAGGAAGCCGGCAGACTTGGATATCTTCACTCCGGGACCGTTCGATGTGGATGTTGTCATGCTTGTCTGTAAAAGGGCTTATTTTTTAAAAACATAAAAATCTTCACCTGTTTTCTTATTTTTCTGAGTTCGGGTTATATCTTTTCATAACTTTGCAGCGGAGGAAACGATATGACAAAGGAAGATAAATTGACCATCAAGGCAGTGCTGCTGTACATCATTCAAAACAGCCGAGAGGACAGGCATGATGTGTACAGCATTGTCAAGACTGCTTATTATGCTCAGCAATTGCATTTTGCCAGGTGGGCTCTGCCTATCTACGAGGACAGAATTGCTGCATTGCCCTTCGGTCCTGTTCCATCCACATTATATAACATTCTGAGATTGGCGAGGGGAGAAGAGAAAGAGCGCCGATTTCTGAAAAAAGAGGGCCTGGACGATGTCGCCAATGCCATCGGCTTTGACAATGAGTCTTTTTCAGCAAAGGAAGATCCAGATTTAAACTATCTTTCGGAATCCAACATACAGTGTCTTGATGATGCCATCAGGAAAGTGGCTTCTATGGAGTTCGGGGATATTGTCAAGGACACACACGGAGTGGAATGGAATAGAGCATACCGCATTGGACAGAATAAAGTGATGGATAATCTGAATATTGCGAGGGAGGGAGGAGCTGACGAGGATATCGTAGAGTATCTTCGGGAAGCTCTTGAGTGGAAGAGAGAGTTGCCATGAATACTATCGAAGTTGGAAGCATTTTTAAAATGACACTTAGGCCTGAGGAGGGAGTGAAGCCCAAGCATTCTCAGGATACTGACAGGACTAAGTATTTTGTAGTCATCGGCATAAGCAGCGATAGGATAGTTGTTGGATCAGTCCTGATAAACTCGCACATAAATCCAAAGCTTTTCAATATCATCGGACCGTACCAGCATCTAATAAGCTGGGAGGACTATACATTTCTGACTAAACCAGAAAGTTTCATAGATTGCTATAATATTAAGGAAATAAAAACGAGCCGCATATTAGAGGAGGCCGAATATATCGGCTCTGTCAACGGGGAGGATATGCTTCATGTCATATCGCTGGCGATTTCCTCTCCTGCCAATAAGAAAGCTGTCTTATTGAAATATCATCTGATCAACAACATGTAATAATCTTCAATGAACTGGCGGATCTGTCTGACGGCACTCAGTCGAGCTCATTGAGCCATCGGTCATCCTCTAGGTCAAGGACGGCCGCTACATGCCGCAGTAGCCGGAGGACACAATCCACACCTGAGAATAAATCCCGTCCACCCATTCGGAGTGAGGCGGGATTTTCATTTTTCCAATTCAGGGCAGGAAGGAGTACAGGGTAAGGCGCCATCACTCCGGCACGTAAATGATCTCGCCGTTCTCCAGCTCGTAGGCTATGCCGACGCGCTTGCCTTTCTGGCCGGACCTGGACTGGTCCTCGGAGGGGGTATAGCGGTCGATGGTCTGTCCCTGTTTGACGATTATCTCCATATCCTCCTTGCCCGGGTTCTTTACCATCGTAAAATCCTCCGGGGAAAGCATCTCTGTCATGTTGTAGCGGGTGACAAGGGCGACCATCAGGGCCACGGCGAAGACCATGGCTACATCGAACAGGTTGCCGACAACGCTCATCGGGTCGTTCTCCTCCCCGTCTCCCAAAAGCCTTCTCCTCTTCATCGCACCTCCTCCCCTGCTTTTATTGACACCCCTTCCGCCGAATCAGGCCTGACACCTGCTGTCTCACCAACAGAGGCTGACTGCTGCCGTTGCCCTGCACAGCCGGCAAATCCTGCACAGCCGTCCAGCACCTCGGACACAAACTCCAGCCGGTTCAGATCCCTGGTGTACCATCTCTGCTTGACCTGCTGGGTGATAAAGCCTATCGCAGCGGAGAACAGTCCCACCACGGTCGTGGCAAAGGCTACCTGCATGTTGTAGGCCATCGAGCCTATATCTCCGGTAGACAGGCCCACCAGAGCCGGTCCCATAGGGATGAGCGTACCCATCAGACCCAGCATAGGGCCCATCTTGGACAGAGTCTTGGAAGTACCCAAGTCCTTATCCGCCGCTATCTCATAGTCCGAGAGCAGCAGCTGCCTGTGAGCCTTGTCCTTCGAAGCATCCAGCAGACCGGCCAGACAGCACAGCAGAGGCGATTTCGAGTTGGCGGGGATGGAGGCCCGCAGCTCCCCGGCAGTCTCAGGCGTCAGGGCCTCCACCTTACCCATGAAGAGGCGGTCCACCTTGCGTATCTGCAGGTACTGCCCGAAAAAATTGCCGATCAGCAGCAGCGAGCGGAGGAAAAACAATATAAGCAGGACCACTACCGGTACGAGCAGTCCGTTGGAAATCCAGAAGAGGACATCGGAAATGTAGTTCATAAGTTTTAAAAGCTATTGATTTTTTAAAATTTTTCTAAAGGGACGGGCAGTCCTCACGAAAGATCCGGCAAGGACCCCGGCTACAACGAGGCCGAGCACTCCCGCCATGGCCGTCCAGTCCACCTCGCTCACTCCCGCCACGGCTGTCTGGCCGTTGACAGTGGCTATCACCGCCACTATCCCCGTAAGGGCATTGGTCAGGAAGAACATCTCCAGGCGGCTCTCCTTGTCCGGGAAAATCCGGCGCATGAGCCAGGCCCCTCCGGCTATGACCGCGAAGACCACAGCGGCGGCACTCCAGGCCACCAAGGGGAAGGAGACACCCGGAAAAGCAAAAATGAGATAGACTAAGAAGCTGAAGAGCACCCCGAATATCAGCACGCCCGGGAACCAGCGCAGGATACGGTAGCCCCAGATGACGGATCTCTTCAACCTGCCCGAGCTCATCAGATGCACAGAGAGCAGGCAGAAGGCTATCTGCAGGATGACTTCCAGGGTGATTATCACCGAGGTATCCAGCATCAGACCAGGGTTGGAAAGCCACTCGTCTATCTGGGAGCGGGACTGCCGGACAGCCACGGGCCACATCAGTCCGGTGAAAAGCGCGGCAGCTGCGGCATGAGCCAGCACCGACCACCATTTGTGCCAGGACTGCTTCAGCACGAAGTTGAAGCAGACCAGCACCATCAGGATTACGACTAAACTGTACATGTGCAGAGCCTCCTGAAATCAGATTCCACTGGACTTGCGGCGCCGCCTTATCAGCAGTCCGCCTCCGATGAACAGGGCGACAATCAGCACTGCCACGGCAATATTGCTCACCAAGGTCGTCTCCTTCTCTGTCTCGCCCTGCAGCCGGTCTTTCTTGAGCACCATCCCGTCGGAGGCGTCGCTGACCGAAGCCTCCCTTATCTGCCGGATAGCCCCACGGTACTCTGAGGCCGAGGCCTCAGGCAGTGCGGAGGCGATGTAGTCCTGCAGGGCCGGATTGTCGCACACGAAGCCGGAGCACGAGGGCGCGAATTCCTCAATCAAGCCGGTATGCAGCTCCGCGATATCCGCCACCTGCTCGGGCGAGGCCTCCCAGAGCCCCTTGCGCACCGACTCCAGCATGACTGCCGTAACCTCTTCAAGGGCAGCCGGATTGACCTCCTTGAAATGCTCCCGGACGCCGAGTCCGAACTTGTCCTTGACATACACCTCATAGATCTCGTCCCACACGCGGTCATCGATGGCCTCCGGCTTCATCACATTCCATCCAAAGGTATTGGTGACGGTCTCCGCGATGGCCGATGCATCCCCCGCCCCGCCCTTCATCTTCTCGGAGATATAGGAAGGGTTGAATATGGTGGAACGGCTCTCGACCCCTATCGCCTCCTTCAGCTCCTGCATCCTCACCTTGTTGCGGTTGCGGTAGTCGCTGAGGTAAGCGTCCGGATCCTTGCCGGTAACTTCCCTGACGGCAAGGTTGAGCCCACCCATGAACTCGTACACATGGTCCAGGCTCAGGGCACCCCAGGTATTGCTCTGACGGGGCTGCACCACCGCGTCGGTACGGGAAAGCGCGGCCTCGAAGGCGTACCGGGCAAATTCCTCCCAGCCCTCCTCGCTGCCGTAGTAGGCTCCCATATTGTTCATATAGACCTGCGCGATCTCCGAGGAGGAGGTCCAGCGGTCAGAGGCGGTCACCATCCCCTGAATGCCGGTACCGTAATTGCCGTTCACCCCTCCGAAGACCCTATAGGAGGACATCCTCCGGGCATCGGCCGGTGTCACTCCCTTCTCGGTGAGTATCCGCTCTGTCTCCCGGATACCCTCGGCCACATTGTTCACATATCCGTCGTCCTTGGCCTCCGCTGCCATACGGACAGCCCTGTCTATCAGGAAAAGACGAGAGGCGGCAATATCCCTGAGCTGGCCGCTGGTCTGCACCACCACGTCTATCCTCGGACGGCCCAGCCTCTCAGAGGGTATCAGCCGGATATCGGTCACACGGCCGAAACTGTCGTAGACCGGCTCCACACCGAGCATATAGAATATCTGGGCAATGGTCGCTCCCTCCGTCTCGATGAACTCGCTGCTCCAGAGGGTATAGCTGACCTTGCGGGGCAATGAGTCGCAATGCCGCTCGCGGTAGAGCCGCAGAGTATTCTCGGCCAGGGCCACACCCTTTTCCCAGGCACTGCGGGTCGGGGTCGCCTCGGCGTTTACAGCGAATAGGTTGCGTCCGGTGGGCAGTGTGTTGGGATTGGCGACCGGATCTCCTCCGGGCGAAGGTGCGGTATAGCCGCCGTCCAGGGCATTGAGCATACTGCGCATCTCGATGGAAGGGCTCTCCATCAGAGCCTTGCGGTAGTTGTGCACATTGAGCACGGCCTGCTCTATCTCCTTCACCGCCCGGGCAAAATCCATCTCCTCCTGCGAATAGCCTTTTCCCGCACCCATCTGCCGGCCTATCATGGACATCATCTCACTCATGCCTCCTGCCCCATTCCGACCAGGATGTCCGGCTCCGTCACCGGAACTGCCGTCCGGACGTTTACGGCTCATCTGCTCCGACATACGGGCCATCATGGTCATCATATCCGGCGGGGCCTCCAGGGACTTCGCCACCGTCCTGGCATGCTCCAGCTCCTGCATGGAGATACCGGCAATCGAGCAGAGCTGCCGGTCATCCGCCGGACGGCCCTGGGCCAGCAGCCGGGCCACAATCCTCTTAGCCGGAGCCACATACTTCCGGTTGAACACTGACAGCTGCTTCTCCACTCCCTCAACGTCCTTGCCCTTGGCCCGGTCTATGCCGAGCAGCCCGTAGGCCACCGGTTCGGTGCTCATGGCGTAGACAGTAGACTCTATCTGGGCCGGCTGATAAGGCTCGCCCATCACGTAGAGACGGCCGGTGACTTTCTCGGAAGCCAGTTCCTCGGCAAAATTCCCGATGCGCAGGATTTCCTCCCCCGTGTAGGGCACATCTTTCGAAAGGGTATCCAGTCCGAGGTCCGAGGCAATGCCCATCTCTATTGTCAGTTTCTTGATATTCAAGGCGATCTTCTCCGCTCCGGCTGCATCAGGCGACTCCCCGTACACAGCCTCGTCGTAGCGCGAAAGCTCCCGGGAAAGGTCGCGGTAGATTCCCCTCACATTACTTTCCATGAAAGGAGCGGTAAGGTAAGACTGCAGTCCCGCGTATGCCCTCCGCTTGGCCATGACTCCCTCCCCCACGTTGGAGATGGTGTACAGGTAGAAATGCGGGACAGTGCCCACCAGGCGGTCCGGCCAGTCGTACCGGCTCAGGGCCACCTGCTTGCGGGGAGTGAACTCCAGGCTGCCGTGGGTACCGAAGTGAATCATCGCATCGGCCCCGAAGCCGTAGCGGGCATAGAGGTAGGCCGCAATATAGTTGTAAGGAGGCGCGGCATGGGTGCCATGCACCATCTGGAAGTCGTTCTGACCGCCACCCGCTGCAGGCTGGGGCAGCAGCACCACATTGCCCAGCTCTATCCGGGCCAGGGCCAGACGTCCGTCGCGGGACATATAGGGCCCGGGGAAATCCCCGTTCAGGGCCGCCACCTCGTCGCGAAGTCTCTGCGGCAGGGCCTTCGAACTCCACTCCGCGTATGTCGGTGCGTCCACCCACTCGGGCTGCCCCTCCTCCATGAACCGCGAGGCGGCTCCCTCGGCATACGAGCCGAACACCGCACCCCTGCTCTGGATCAGCTCCGCCAGAGCCTCCGGAGAGGAGGGCAGGCCGGAAACATTGTACCCCGCCGAGCGCAGGGCCGTCAGGAAATTGTACAGCGAGGGCACCACCTCCATCCCGGAGGCCGTCAGGGCATTCTGCCCCGCCCCTTTGTAGTAGAATATGGCTATCTTCTTCTGGCTTTCAGGCTTGCGCTTGAGTTCCAGGTAGCGGTTCACTGTCTCGGTAAATTCCTCCAGCCGCTCCGGAATGGCCTCCAGCCGCTGCATCCCGTCCCCGTCCTCGTAATGTCCGAAAAGTACAAACGGCCGGATGGCCCCGTCTATCTCCGGCGTCACCACGCTCTGGGAGAGGAATCCCCCGACCATGCCCATCTCATCCGCCTCCCAGTCGGAAACGAGGGTATTGACATTCAGAGGCGAGAAAAGGGGAATGTTGTACTTCCTGAGAAATTCCACGGTCTCGTCCCCTAAGCGGCCGTGCGCCATGTTGATCACCGCCGAAGGTGCAATGGAGTCCAGCTGTCCGTTGTCCAGCATGGGACGGGTGCTGCGGACAGGATATACCACGTTGCCGGCAGCTTCGAGGGAGGCGATAAGATCCGTAGGATCGCCCATCTGTCCGGTGACAATGATGCGGGGAGACTCTTCCTTCCACAGACCGTTGCTCCGGAGATAGGAGTTATAGGCGGCAATGGAGCGGAAGCCGTCCTCGCCTCCGCCTTTTTCCGTCAGCGCAGGATGGTAGATGTTCTCAACCGTATATTCCTCTGCAGGGGCCGGCTCCGGGGCACGGAAGCGCTTTCCGTCTATATTGCGGCGGATGAATGAGAGCATATTGCGGTAGTTGGCCGGACCTCCGTTGGAGAGATAGGCCCGGAGCTGAGGAGCAAGGACAGAATCCACCGTATTGATGTCATTGGCCGGATTGGTCACCATCGTTGAAAGTACGGGGAGGCCCCGCTCAGCGGCACGCTGAATCTCCGCACGCTGTTCCTCGGTGATCCTCAGCCCCATTCCGTTGATCAGCAGGATGTCGTAATGTCCCGCCTTTGAAGCGTCCTCGGGAGAGAGTTCATACAGCCTGACGGACGGATTGTCATTGGCCCTGGATATCTGGCCGAGCTGGAGCACCTGATAATTGAGGAATGCCACCCTGGTGGGTGCCCCCATATACGCCCAGAGTCCCCATAGAATGAGGACTACAAGGATAGAAACCACAATACATGTTATGATTTTTGCTGTTTTTTGAATCATGCTGCGTTTTTATATTTTCTATTTTTTCTGAAAAAATTTCTCGATATCCACGGACAGGGCCACAGCCACCGTGGTGCCGGTAGTGCTTGGGGTACTGCTGTAATAGTATTCGGGACGGTAGTTGAACAGGTTGTCCACTATCACATTGAGCTGGATGCCCCTCCAGATGTCCTGCGACACTGTGAGTTTCCATATCGTGTAGGCCGGATAAGTCTGCAGCTCCGTTTCCTCATAGTCGGTGGCGGAAGTGTAGACCTCGGTGGTCACGGCAGAAAGTATCCTTCCGCTGAGAGCCACGTTGAAGCCGTAGTTCTTCCAGGACCTGCCGTACTCCACACGGGCCGTAGCCGAATGCGGCCTGGTCTGGGAAAGCAGGGGTTCTCCGGCACGTATGGCCTCGTTGGTGAAGGTGTAGGCCAGACGGGCGCCCAGACCGAAGGGCAGGCGGGTAGACACGGAGACATCCACCCCCCGCACCTGCATCGGACTCATGTTGGTGTACATCATGCCTCCGAGTTCCTCGTTCCAGACAGTGGTGATGCGGTTGTCCACGAAGTTGTAGAAACCTGAGACAGAAGCACTCAGATACTTCCAATTGTACTCGGCCGAGACGGAAAGGTTCTCGCTGGACTCGGGCGACAGGTCCGGATTGCCGTAGATCATGAAGATGCTGGCCATATCGAAGGACATGTACATCTCCTTCAAAGTAGGAGCGCGGAAACCTCCGGAATACGAGCCCCTGAAGGACCAGCCTCCTGTACGGTACATGAGACTGAGCTTCGGGGAGAAATGGCTGAGCCGCTTCTGCGAGAAAAAGTCGTAGCGCAGGCCCCCGATGAGGTTCCAGTGCTCGTTGATATTGGTCTCTACCTGGGCGAACACATCCGCAGTGTGCTGGATATAGTAGCCGTTGTCCTCGAACTGATAGGACATCAGGTAGTCGCGCATGTAGTCGCCTCCTACGATCATGGTACTCTTCCCGTCGGAGGTCAGGTCATAGGTGTAGATACCGCGGACGGTATGCTGCACGTTGCTGTAGTCACGCACGTCGGTGCTGTTGAAGAGCAGCCAGTCGCTCTTGTCGTACTGGTCGAAGCCGTATGAGAGCTCTATCCTGTTCCGGTCATTGACATCCCACTCCCCTTTCAGGCCTCCGCTGAAATCGCGGTAACGGTCCCTCGTATCGCTCTGCAGGTCCCTTTCCCGGAAGAAATAGCCGGCCCGGGCCGTGAACCGGAGTCCCTGCAGCGGCTCATACTGCAGACGCTCTTTCACGCTCCAGTTGTACCCGCCGTAGAACGTGCTGTAGTCACCCTCCGAAGGCATGGCGTAGGAGTCGATGCTGGTGTACTGCGCATTGGTGAGACTGTTGAACTTGCCTGCGATAAAACCCACCGAGCCGCCGTAACGCTGCTCGTTGTGAGCCCCGTAGCGGGCATTGACATTGACCTGCCAGGGCTCGGAGGCACCGGCGCTGATGAGATTGACCACCCCTCCCACCGCATTGGAGCCGTAGAGGGACGAGGCCGCACCCTTGATTATCTCGACGCGCTGCACATTGTCCAGGTTCAGACGGTTGTAGTCGATATTGTCCAGAGTCTCACCGGCCACGCGCTCCCCGTCCACCAGGAACAGGACCGAGTTGCCGCCGAATCCCTGCATATTGAGAGTCACCTGCTGGTCCATGGCGTATGAGAACTCTATGCCCGGAAGCTCCGACTCCAGCAGGTCCCCGATATTGAGGGCATCCACCCTCTCGATGTCCTGTATGGTTATCACTCTGGTGAGTATCGGGCTGTTTTTCAGCAGACGCGGAGTCCTGGTTCCGGTAACGACCACCGTCTCAAGATTCATATAGTCTTCTTCGAGAACCACATCCACACTTTCTTCCGGATGTTCCGCTAAGGATATTTCCTTCGAAAGGAAGCCAAGCATGTGAAAATGAAGCACAGCGTTCTTCCCGTCAGGAACAGTTATGACATAAGTACCGTCCCCGCCTGTCGCAGTATAAAGTGTACTGATGCCGTCCACTGTGATTTCCACTCCGGCAAGAGGGGCGCCTTTGACATCCGTTACGATGCCGGAGACCTTACGTTCCCCGGCACATACTGCCGTGACCGCCGCCAGAAAGGCTGCCATCAGAAAAATGATACGTCTCATTGTCAGAACTCTAAGGGATATACGTATTCAATGGTCATGAATCCCTTGACTTTGCTGTCGTTCATATAGTTGGCAAGCTTTATCGCCGCAGCCTTGCCTTCGGCCGTGATCAGGACGTAGACCTTCCCGGACATCGTGTATACGGGCGGCATGGTGGAGGTATCCACATTCAGCCACTTGGAAAGCTCCGTGTTGTACCATGAGGGTGCATACAGTATGACCCCGTCCATCATTCCGGACATATCCACCGTTACACGGTCCTCCGTCCAGACATCCTCCACGTAAGTTCCTTGAGGCAGGGCCCCAGAGGCCAGCAAGTCGTCTATTGAGGAATAACCGGTCTCAATGACCCTGCCGCCATTGGTCTTGACATCGTAGCGGTGCACTGCAAAGTCCCAGCCTTCAGTGACGTCTCCTGTCTCTGTCCCGTCCTGCGCGATGACAGTGGTATCCAGGGCAAAGGTCTCGAAATCGATATAGTTCCAACGGGTATATGAAGTAGCGTCAAGATATATCGTACCGGAGGAAGTCGCCTGCTCCACCTTCGTGAAACCGAACTCTCCGGTAACTGTAGGACGATCGTAAATGCCTTCGAAAATACCGTTGCACGAGGGGAGCGGCATCATCATGACGAGTACCGCCCCCGTCTGCAACATTATCAGTAATGGCTTGGGAATTCTTTTCATTTATTTCTCACCTTCAAAGGCCAGAGTAATAGACATGGGCATTGCGCCCGGCTTGACTTCCGCACTGATCGTCAGACTGTTTCCATCTGCAGACACAGTACCGGCAAGACTTCCTGTAACATTTATTTCACCGGCAGCGGCACTGAAATCCCCGGCAGCCAGAGTATAGCTTCCATCCTCAGCCTCAGTGACCGTCACTTCCACTGTAAGGTTCTCGATGACCATTGATCCCATTCCAAAACTTGATATGGTCAGGACCGGTTTCTCACCAGTGGCGTCCAGCGACACTGTCGCATCATTTACAGGATCCATCGCATGGCCCCCTACGGACATATTCATGACTCCAGTATAGGTTCCGCTTATAAGCAATCCATAAGGAACCTCTCCCGGGCTTACAGTAATCGTCAGTCCGCCCATCACAGCAGGAACCTCGAATACAAATGAGAAGTCCGAAGTGCCGCTTACCGTCGCGGTCAGGGTGCACTCGTACTCACTCTGAGACCCGGCGGACATACCCATGACAGTCGTGCCGCTGCCGGAGAGTGTGTATGTTCCGTTGCTTTCGGTCACTGTCACCCCTGTGAGGGTGAATGTTCCCCAGGTATCGGACGTATAGTTCACTGACACAGTAGCATCTGCCTCCTCGGTGACTGTTATGGTCTGGGCATCACTTGCCATAGGTGTAGGAGAATACTGGAACTCGGCCTTCGACCAGCCGGAATAGGTGCCGGCGACCTCTGCCGCCAGTCTGACTTCTTCTACAGGATTGCAGCCTGCCGCTGCGAATGCCGCCATTGCGGCTACAGGAATCAATTTTCTCAGTTTCATTTTCTATAATATTTTTTAATTCTTCAAAATGACACTGCAAAATTACCTGGAACGGCATACCTGCACAATCGTCAGAAATTGGGATTACCCCTGCCTGTCACTCCCAATTTAATGTGAATTGCATTAAAAAGAACCGGCGGGCCTCCGGCAGACAATGCTGCGCGGAGACCCGCCGGGATATTTTGTCCTGAAGTCTTATTTCAGCAGACATTCAGGCACTTCCCGTCCGAGAAGCCAGCGGTACCAGAAGATCAGGTCGGAGTTGGATGAGTGGATGGCCTGATATCCCCTGTAGCCGTGATATCCGCCGGGGTAGATCATCAGCTCGAACTGCTTGTCGGCCTTCTGGAGGGCATCGATGAGCTGAAGGGTGTTCTGCATGTGGACATTGTCATCGGCCGTGCCGTGGGTGATGCGGAGCATCGAGCCCTTGCCGCCGCGGTATTTGTCCGCACGCTCCCATACGCGGGTGAAGGCGTATCCCTCGGGATTGTCCTCGGGGGTGTCCATGTACCTCTCGGTATAATGGCTGTCGTAGAGCTGCCAGTCATACACACCGCCGCCGGCAATGCCGTACTGGAAATAGTCGGCGCCGTCCGTAAGGGCCAGGACTGTCATAGTGCCGCCGAAGGAGAAGCCGGTGATGCCTATCTTCTCAGCGTCCACGTACGGCAATGTCCTCAGATACTTCACCCACTCGATATAGTCGGCCAGTTCCGTCTGTCCGAGAGAGCGGTAGACGTAGTTCACGCCCTCCTTGCCGCAGTGTCCGGAGGCGCGGTGGTCGATGGATATCTGGATGACTCCCTCATTGGCCCAGAGCTGGTTGGAGGGCGAAGGGGCTGACCAGCGGTCCATTACGGTTCCGGAGTTGGGGCCGCCGTACATGGAGACGATGACAGGGTATTTCCGGTTGGTGTCCAGGTCTATCGGGAGCCTGATGGAGGCGGGCAGTGTGTATCCGTCCACCTCGATGAAGAGCATCTGTGCCTCGGCCAGCTTGTAGTTGTCGTACTCGGGGCCCTTGGAATCGCCGAGGATAGTGTACTGGGTCTTATTGCCGCTTCCCATCTTCACCAGGACGGTCTTCGTAGGAGTGGATACGTTGGATATCTGGGCGGCGTAGTACTTGTTGTCGGGGGATATCTGTACGCTGGAGAAATTGTAGTCTCCGAAGGAGATACGCTCGGAGGTATGCTTCTTCAGGTCAAGCCTGTAGACATCGTAACGGGTGGAAATCTCGGCTCTCGAAGTGTAGAAGAGCACGCCCTTGGCCTCGTCCAGCTTCAGGATGCGGGTGCCCCAGTTGCGTCCCTCGGTCAGCTTGGTGTACTGAGAGCCGTCGAAAGGCTGGAAGTATATCTGCTCCCATCCGTCGAAGTCGCGGGTCATGTAGAAGCCGTCCTCGGTGAAAACCATATCGTCTATCCAGTCGATCCAGGTCTTCTGGCGCTCCTCGTAAAGGGGCTTCTTGGATCCGTCTACAGGAGATACCTCATAGAGAATAAGGTGGTTCTGGTCGCGGGGCATCCAAGGCACCATGAACTTGTCCGACTCCGCGCTCCAGAACGGAGTGCCGAAGTACTGGTCCTCGTCCCGGTCAAAATCCGCCCAGACGGTCTCGCCGGTGGTCAGGTCTATCATGCCTATCTCCACCTTGGGGTTCTCGTCTCCGGCCTTGGGATAACGGGTCTCGTTCAGAGTTCCGTGCTTGCCCTTGGCGTCATAGATGGGGAACATGGGCACATTGGTATCGTCGAACTTGTAGTAGGCCAGACGCCTGCTGTCCGGAGACCACCAGAAAGCCTTGTAGCGGGTAGCCCGGCCGAGTATCTCCTCGTAGTACACCCATGAGGACCAGCCGTTCAGGATCAGGTCCGAGCCGTCCGAAGTCAGCGCCGTATGCTCGCCCGTGGCCACGTCCATCACATAGAGGTTATTGTCCTTGGTGTAGGCGATCTTCGTGGAATCCGGTGAGAACATAGGGTTGTCCACGGTCTTGGCCAGCTCCTCCAGAATCGCGGGCTGCACCTTGGGTTCCGGCCTCTGATAGGGCACGGTCTCTCCGGTCCTGATGTTGTACAGGCCGAGTTCCCGCGACTCGGAGACTATCAGATTGTTTTTGTCGTACCAGCCGACGGGGGCAGGTATGGGATTTGTGATTCCAGCCGGCATTCCCTCTGCAAGCTGCTCTACAGTGAGATTTTTCTTCTCCTGTGCACTGACCGCTGCCACAGAAAGGACAGCGGCTACTGTCAATAGTATTTTTTTCATTTTCCGATCTTTTGGTTGAATTATAGATTAATCTTCCAAATTTAGGATTTTTTCAGAAAATGTCCGGATTTTTCCACATAAATTCATGCGGATTTACAGTACATCGTCCGCAATCGAATAGTAATAGAATTTGGGGAATGTCTTGACCACGCTGCCGGTGGCCAGCCGGAAAAGGATGTCCGTACACATCCCCGCGAGTATGTTCGAGGCTACGGACAGCTGGGGTGGCGGAAGGACACCGCCCTCCTCCTCATATTTCCACAGGATGCGGTCCAAGTACAGTTTCGGCTCGGCAATCCTGTCAAAATGCCTGATGACATGCTCCACGGCCCTCTTCTCGAAGCCTGTCGGCGAGGCTCCCTCCGGCAGCAGATTCCGGAGTGTCGGCGAGCCTGGAGTGAGCACCATGACGCAGGACGAGAATCCGATATTGTAGGGATGCAGCACCGGTATGCCGCGGTCCAGACACACGTCATCCAGCTCGAGCGGAATGTCCGTCGTGAAATCCAGCGCATTGACCGCGGCGCTACAGCCGTCTATGAGTTCCCGCACGTTATCGTGAGTCACCGCCGTATTCTTAACGACGATCTCCGCATCCGGATTGATGGCCCTGAGCCTGTCGCCTATTGCCTCTGTCTTACTGAGGCCGATATCCTTGTACGTGTAGTTCTGGCGGTTGAGATTACTCTCCTCCACCGAGTCCATATCCACTACGGTGATACGCTCGAAGCCGAGCCTGAGCGCGCACTCGGCCACGAGGCTGCCGATGCCGGCTCCTCCTATGAACACACGGTAACTGCGTATCCTCTCCTGCTGTCCGGCGGAGATATAGATCCGGTTCCTGTCATAACGTCCCATGATTTCTGATTTTTCCGCAAAGGTCGGCAGCATCCGGAACCCGGACAAGACACAAAAGTGTCGAATTGTGCTTGAGAAAAATGTTTTACAGCATCCTGCGGGACTTCGCGCAGGCGATGGCCTCCGAGATATTCGTCACGTCCAGTTTCTGGAACAGGACCTTGCGGTAGCCCTTGACCGTGTCCACCGCCTTGCACAGCCGGTCGGCAATCTCACCTATGGTCATCCCTCGGTTCGAATACGAAATGATGGCCTTCTCCATGTCCGTCAGCACGTCCTCCTCACCCTCCTTCCAGCGGCGGCCCTCAAAGCTGTAGTCCCACACCTTGGGACTGTTCTCGCAGACGATACGGGCCTGAAGCTCCGAGCCGTCCGAGGCCAGCGACACCGAGCACAGGGCCAGCCACATCTCCCCCTGCGGAGTCAGGCGCATCGGGGACAGCTTGTGATGTATCAGGCGGGACTTCCCGCTGACGCTGTCGCGGATATGGAAATTGTACGAGATGCTGTAGGCCGTGCGGTCCGCCACCGGCAGCCGGTTGTAGAAGCGGAAGGCCGCCTCGTTGATCTCCACCAGCGCCGCCAGTTCCGACTGCTCGCACACCTCGAAGTAGAAGTCATACCCCTTAGCCAGCACCTCATCCCGCGTCCGGCCGCAGAGAAACAGCGGATTATCCGACACATACAGGAAATTCTTCTTCCAGTAGTCTATCACGTATATCGACTGGTACGTCAGCCGCGACATGCACTCGAGCATCTCCACGTACGGCTCCACCCGGGCGTACTCACTCTCGGGCACGGGGCTCACTGCGTTGCTCTGAGTGAAGAAATCGGACTTTTTGACATCGGCAATATCTGACATAAGCTTACAATCTAAAGTTGGACAGCACTCTACAAATTTAAAGGAAATTCCCCTGATAACCTAAAATTTTAAAAATAAAAGACACAAAAGTGTTTTTCTGCAGTCTTTGGACAAAAACACACTAAAGTGTTGAAGTTACTGACAACCAACGAATAAACACTTTTGTGTCTTGCCCGTGCCGGCTGCAGTGGCGACCTTTGCAGCAAAGAAAAGCAGAAAGTCATGAAAACAATCATCACAACCATTACATCAATCGTTCTCACGATGCTCCTGACAGCAGTCCCCGCAGCGGCCCAGAACATCACCGGTCGCCTCATAGACGAGAGCGGAGACCCTGTGGCCTACGCCAGCGTGGTCATAGTCAGCCGGCCTGACTCTTCCTATATGACCGGAGCGACCACAGCCGAGGACGGCCGCTTCACCATACCCGCCCGAGAAGGAGAGGAATATGACCTTACAGCCTCGTTCATAGGATATCTTGACATACGGATGGTCTGCACCGCCTCCGACCTCGGGACACTCGTCATGAAAGAGGACACCGAGATGCTCGATGAGGTGACGGTCATAGCTGACAGGACCGAGCATGACGCCACAGGATACACTGTAAACCTCAAGGCCGCAGACATCGTCAAGGGCAAATCCACCTCCGACGCCCTCGCTTTCCTGCCCAATATCACCGAACAGGACGGAAGCTTCAAGATAAACGGTCTTGCTGTAAGCGAGATATACGTGGACGGTGTCAAACTTACAAGCAGCGATGAGCTGAAAAACATCCCTGCGGAAAGAATTGAATCCGTCAAGGTCAACTTCATGGCAGGTGCGCATCAGAACGCTGCCGTCAGCGGAGGCACGATCAGCATCACACTGACACGTCCGCCTGAGGGTGGATTCTACGGCAATCTTATGGCAGGCGGAAAATACATGAACTACGGTTTCAGCGGCAATGCCGGAGGAATGCTGTACTCCAGATATAAGAATCTCAGCATATATGACAATCTTATGATGGGTATAGGCGATGGAGGGGATACCGGATGGCAGTCCACCGACGGGGCCAACGGCTCCACGCTATCCTGGAAAGATGAAACAAGCAGGCTGTTTTTCTGGAATATGGCCAACAGACTGAGTCTGAACCAGCAGATAGGTGAACGGAACAACTTGGGAATAAGCTACTACATAGGCTACAGCGATTCCAATACGACTACGGGGACAGTAACTGACGGCAGCGGGGTCGAATCCGCCGTAAAAGGACGGAACTCATATCTGATGCAGGAGGTCACGGCCAAGTACTCGTCGGTATTCAATGAACGGGGTACTTCCATGGACATCATTGCTGACTGGCTGGGACGCAGCTATGCCTCTGACTATGCATACTCGTACACTGGGGAAGATGACACACGGACACAAAATGAGACTTCCAGCAATTTCGCCAAGCTCTCCGTGGATTTCAGCGACCCGATATCCAGGAAAGTCAGTCTCAGTTACGGACTTTCCGCACAGTACATTTCCTCAAGATATACCCCGCTGGACATATCCGGCAGCAGTGACGGCCGTTTCTACATCAGCGAGCTGCCTACGCGTACAGGAGGACTTACCCCGCTGGTCTATATATCTGCTGGAGGCACTTTATGGGAAAGGCTGAGATACAGTCTCGGCGTCAACTTCCAGATGAACTTCATAGAATACCAGGCGATGGACAGCGAAATGGAAACTTTCCACAACATCCAGTGGGGCATCAATCCCACGCTGTCACTCATGATGCCGCTGGACAAGAATGGAAAACACTCGATGAGCCTGAACTACAGGAGGACACTCGGTGATATACCATATGACGCCATATCCTCGACTATAAGATGGATAGATCCGTACAATTACTCTGTCGGCAATCCTGACCTGAAAGCCGAGACCGGAGACATGGTCATTCTCGGATTCTCTCTGCTCAACAACATGATCAACATATCCGGACGGTACACGCACACTGCCAATGCCATTTACTGGGACAACTTCCAAAGCGAAGAGGACCCTGACGTCTACTATGAGAAACCGGTTAATATCAACGGTCTGAATATTTTTGCCACTACTCTTGACCTTAATTTCAACCCCCTGAAACCATGGTACATAAAAATCGCCGGACAACTCTACTTCAGGCCTGAGAACAACATTTCGGTAGGGGGGATACAGTACAGCGGGACAAACATAAGGCAATACTACATGCTGAGAAACCAGCTGGCTTTCAAAAACGGATGGGGTGGTTCGCTTGACCTTATCTATGAGCCCACATACAAGTACTTCGGGTACACATATCACAAGGTATACAACTTGGGAGGACAGATATACAAAAGTTTCGGGAAAGGGAACTACATGCTCGTACTCAACTTCAACCTTCTCGGCAACCGCCGGCGGCTGGACCGCACTGTCGGAAATCAGACCATTACACATGCCTATACAACGCCTGTTCAGAATATCGGACTCACATTCTGGTGGAATTTCTCCGGAGGTAAGAAAGTCAGCGTGAATGCAGTGCAAGGCAGCCAAAGCTACCAGGAGGTCGTCAATACAAGATAGCATATGCCCCGCTTCCCCCTCATCCTCCAGCACGATTCCATGCAGTGCGGCGTGGCCTGCCTGGCCATGGTCTGCAGCCACTACGGCAGGGAGTACTCACTTGAGACCCTGTCGAAGTACTGCTCTCCGACCGCCGAGGGGGTCTCCCTGCTGGCCATAAGCGATGCGGCGGTAAAGCTGGGACTCCACGCGACGGCTGGACGTACCGTGGCCGGAAGCCTGGATTCCACTGTCCTGCCGTGCATCCTGCACTGGAGACAGAACCATTTCGTGGTGCTGTACAAGGTGGGGGGACACGGCGGAAAGCGGAGGTATTTCGTTGCGGATCCCGCGAAAGGACACGCCGTCTACGGCGGGAAGGACTTCATAGATGCCTGGGCCAGTACCGGTGTCGGAGGGCAGGACGGCGGTGTGGCTCTCTTTTTGAAACCTACACCGGAGTTTTACAGCCGGCCGCAGGAGGACTGTCAGCAGAAACGCTCGTTCCGATTTCTCCTGGGATATATCCGGCAGTACAGAAGGTATTTCGGGCAGATAGCGCTCGGACTGCTTCTCGGATGCGTACTCCAGCTGATAATGCCGTTCCTTACCCAGGCCATCGTGGATGTCGGCATAAGGGGGCAGGATCTGAGACTGATATGGCTCATCCTCACAGGTGAGCTGATGATTGTGCTCGGACGCACGGCCACGGACCTCATACGGAGATGGCTGCTCCTGCACATCAGCATGAGGATCAACATCTCGCTCGTCAGCGACTTCTTCATCAAGCTGCTGAGGCTCCCCATGGGATTTTTCGACACCAAGCTCACCGGAGACCTCATGCAGCGCATCTCGGACCACTCCCGGGTACAGAACTTCCTCACCAACCAGACTCTCAGCGTGATGTTCACCACCCTCAGTTTCCTGGTCTTCGGAGCCGTCCTCCTCGTCTATGACTGGAAGATCTTCGCCATCTTCCTCGCCGGAAGCATACTGTACGGACTATGGACCGCGGCATTCCTCCGGCGGCGCAAGGTCCTCGACTACGAACTGTTCGAGCAGCAGGCACGCAACCAGAACAGCACATGGCAGATGATAACCTCCATGCAGGAGATAAAGCTCCAGGACTGCGGGCAGAGGCGCAGGTGGGAATGGGAGGACGTGCAGGCCGGACTCTTCGACGTACAGATGAGGAGCCTGAAGCTGCAGCAGACACAGGAGGTGGGAAGCGTGCTCATCAACGAGGTCAGGAACATCGTAATCACGGTCCTCGCCGCAGCTGCCGTAATACACGGGCAGATGACACTCGGAATGATGCTGGCCGTGCAGTATATCATCGGGCAGCTGAACTCTCCGGTGACCCAGCTCATGGGATTCATATACTCCCTGCAGGACGTACGCATATCCCTTGAGCGCATCAACGAGGTGCATCAGGCTCCCGATGAGGAGAGCGTCTGCGGAGAACGCCGGGAAATATCCGGAAATGGCGGTGTCACCTTGAGCGGAGTATGTTTCAGGTACGATCCGCACAGTCCGGGCCTCATCATCGACAACGTCAGCATGGTGATACCGGAAGGCAAGGTGACAGCCATCGTAGGAGCCTCCGGCAGCGGCAAGACCACCCTGCTCAGGCTGATCCTCGGATACTACAGGCCGTCTTCGGGCACGGTAAGCATAGGAGACAGACCTCTGGAGGAGTATGACATTGACTGGTGGAGAAGGCAGTGCGGGGTCGTGATGCAGGACGGGGTCATATTCTCCGAGTCGGTCGTCCGCAACATAGCCGTGTCGGACGGTGAGATAGACACATGCCGTCTCGAGGAGGCCGCCAGGCTCGCCAACATACACGAATACATCATGTCCCTCCCGTTGGGATACAATACCGTCATAGGCCGGGACGGCTCCGGCCTGAGCCAGGGACAGAAACAGAGAATCCTCATAGCCAGGGCGGTATACCGCAATCCACGGTTCATCCTCCTCGACGAGGCCACCAACTCCCTCGACGCACGCAACGAGAGGGTGATTGTGGAAAGACTGGGGGAATTCTTCAAGGGACGCACCGTAGTGGTGATTGCCCACAG
>DVIL01000092.1 GCA_018711305.1 Candidatus Coprenecus stercorigallinarum | reverse complement strand
TGTGCAGGACAAAATCAGGTACGCCGGGGTAGCGGTTGTCTCCGAATGCATAGGAGTATTCCCGTTTCAGGGATTCCTGGACCACAGGCTCGGCATATATAGGGAAGGCACGGTGCATGAAATAGTTGAATGCCCTTACGTCATCGAGTCCTCCGGTATGGTCCTTGTGCATGTGGGTCAGCAGTACTGCGTCCAGTTCCCTGATGCCGCTGCGAAGGATCTGCTGGCGGAAGTCCGGACCGGCGTCTATGACAAGCCGTAGTCCTTCGTATTCGATATAGGCTGATGTCCTCAGTCTTTTGTCATGGAAGTCGTCCGAGCGGCAGACAGGGCATCTGCATCCGATTATCGGCATTCCCTGAGAGGTGCCGGTACCGAGAAATTCGATTTTGTTGCTCATAACACCCAAAGATACGGAAATTTGTGTAATTTTGAAATATGAATTGCAGACTTTATCTCGTACCGGCCCCTCTCGGGGACAATCCTCCCGAGGAGGTTATCCCTCCCTATGTGTTCGGACAGATAGCCCATGTGACGCATTTTGCGGTAGAGGATGTCAGGACGGCCCGCCGGTACCTCTCCCGTATCGGTTTCAGGGGCAAGATAGACTCTCTGTCCTTTTACGAGGTCAACGAACACTCTACCCAACAGGATATCGAAGCTGTCGCCGGGGTTTTGGCAGACGGTAATGACATGGCTCTCATATCCGAGGCCGGTCTGCCGGCAGTGGCTGATCCGGGTGCGGCGCTGGTGGCTCTGGCACATAAGGCTGAGGTGGAGGTCGTGCCTCTCTCCGGACCCTCATCACTGATGATGGCCCTGATGTCTTCCGGCATGAACGGACAGTGTTTCGCATTTGCCGGATATATTCCGGTGAAACCTGATGCCCGCAGGAAACGGCTCAAAGAACTGGAAGCCCGCTCGAGGAAATTTTCGGAGACAGAGATAATCATCGAGACGCCATATAGAGGGGATGCATTGTTCCAGGATATACTGGCAGTCTGCGATCCTGCTACGAGGGTATGCGTGGCGGCCGGTATCACCCTTCCGGATCAGGAAATCCGGACCAGGACTGTGTCCCAGTGGCGGAAGACAGGGATCGGTCTGGCGAAAAGGCCGGCGGTATTTTTGATTTATGCATGAAACACAGATATGGGAAAAATAGAACTTTGCGGAATGAAATTCTTTGCCCATCATGGGTGCTTCCATGAGGAGAAAGTAATAGGGAATTATTTTACAGTTGACTTTGCAGTCTGGACCGATACTTCGGCAGCCGCACTGAGCGATGATCTGGACGATACGCTCAACTACCAGCTTATCTATGATATCGTGAAAGAGGAGATGGCCGTGCCGTCCAATCTGCTGGAACATGTGGCTGGCAGGATACTGCGCAGGGTACGCGCGGCATTTCCGGACGTAGAGAAGGCGACAGTCACCATATCCAAGCTCAATCCTCCTCTCGGCGGAGAGGTGGGGGCATCCCGTCTTACAATGGAACTGTAGGGTATGAGGGTAGCCGTGCATACTTTGGGCTGCAAGCTCAACTATTCGGAAAGCTCCACTATTGCCAGGGAATTCGCACACCGTGGCTATGAGGTGGTTCCCCATACTGAGGATGCCGATGTCTATGTAGTGAATACATGCTCGGTAACTGAGCACAGCGATAAAAAGGACCGCAATCTGATACGCCGCCTCCACCGTCGCTCGCCTGATGCGGTGATTGTAGTGACGGGCTGTTATGCGCAGCTTAAGAGCGAAAGCATTGCCAGGATGGAAGGCGTCGACATAGTTCTCGGGGCAGACAGTAAGGGAAAGGTGGTGGATGAGGTGGAAAGGCTGCTCCGGGACGGGAGAGGGACCGGACCGGTGGTCGATGTATCCGAAATTGACTGCGTAAAGAATATTTTCCCTGCCTTCTCGACAGGGGAGAGGACCCGTGCGTTTCTGAAGATACAGGACGGATGTGACTACAAGTGTTCCTACTGTACGGTTCCTTATGCCAGAGGCGGCAGCCGCAGTCTGCCTCCCGACCTGCTTCTGAGGCAGGCGGAGGAGATAGCCGCATCAGGAATTGTGGAGATAGTGCTGACCGGTGTCAATACCGGAGACTACGGCCGCCGTAGCGGAGACAGTTTCCTCGGGCTGCTGCAGGCGCTGAATGAGGTGGAGGGTATAGAGCGTTACCGCATTTCGTCTGTCGAGCCCAATCTGCTGACACCTGAAATAGTGGACTGGATTGCGTCCGGAACCAAGTTCCTGCCTCATTTCCACATCCCGTTGCAGTCGGGCTGTGACCGGATACTCCGGAAGATGGGAAGGCGCTATTCCACAGAGGACTTCAGACGTAAGATCGAATTGATACGCAGCCGTATGGACCATGTGTTTTTCGGAATAGACGTGATTGTGGGTTTCCCGGGGGAGACGGATGGGGATTTCCGTGCCACATGTGCTTTCCTGGAGGAAATACGTCCCGCATTTATCCATGTCTTTCCGTATTCCCGTCGTGCCGGAACCCCCGCTGCAGTAATGCCGGACCAGGTGGATGAAGCCGTAAAGAGTGCCAGAGTGGAAGCCCTCGAGCGTATGTGCTCGGAGTTTCATGAGGCTTTCTGCAGGGAAAACAGCGGCAGGGAAGAAGAGGTGCTGTTCGAGAGCAAGTCCAAGGACGGTAAAATGTTCGGCTATACCCGCAATTATATAAAGGTGGAAAGACCGTACGACAGTGCCCTGATAGGGCGTATCGTCAAAGTCGTTCTGGATTGACATCGGAAAGGCCCATCGGATCCTCTTTAGGCTGCTGCACCTGCTCTTTCTGTATATTGGCTTCAGCGGCTTCCCGTTCCAGTTCCTCTTCTGCCATGCGGAATAGCATCAGTTCGTATTCTTCCTTGCGCTTGCGGGTGTAGAAAATGTTTCTCCAGAAATCCCCGAAGGTGTCGAACTCGTCCTGATATGTGATACCGAAGCCGCTGCGCTGGGTGTTGTCAAGGTAGTTGGAATAACTGTCGGCGGACCTGGTAAAGAGTGTGATGCGGAGTTTGCCCTGGCGGTCCACCTTTATTTCGGCATCGAAGTCCCCGGCCCAGTTGGAAGAGGTTTCGCTGTTTCCGACATTTCCGTTTATTATCAGTCGGTTGTTGAAGGCCTGGTAGGATATGGCCACATCGAACATGTCCTTGCCACCGGTAGCTATACCCGGCTGGTAGTTCAGTCCGAGGTCGAGAGGGATGTCAAGTTGCCGGAATATGTTGTTGAACTGGTTTGAGAGTATCTCGCTGGCATTTGAGTACAGTATTGTGGAGTTGTTCACGATACCGGACTGTTCATCAGGTACGAAACTGCCCGAGATGAGCAGGGCCATGAACTGTTTCTGAACCTTGTCGGGTGTGCTGAGGGCTCCTTCAACCTTGCCCTTCGTGATAGGATCCAGGTCCGGAATGTCTATGGTGAAGGAAAGTTCCGGGTTTGTGAGCGGTCCCTGGAGCTGGATGCCGCAGTTGACATTCCTTCTGTTTCCTACCGATGTGGTGTCTGCAATCAGTGTCGAGATGGAAGCTTTGGTCCTGTAGGTGGCCCCGACATTCAGGTTCGTGTTTTTTATGTCTCCGTTGAATGCTATTGTACCGCCCTCGTTCAGAAGGAAGTCCCTTGACTGTATTGACATGGCGAAGTGGTAGCTGCCGTCGGAGATGGTATAGTCCCCTCTCAGATCGGTGATGTTTCTGGAGGGATGCAGCGTCACGTCCAGGTTTCCGTTTCCTGTACACCGGAGTATTTCGCCGAGCTGTTTGTTCATCTCGATCAGCAGTTCGGCTCCCTGGGTGATGTTGGCCCTTGCACGGATTTCTATGTTGGCCGGGGACTTCTTGCGCCCGATTTCCTCCTGAGTCTCAATTTCTTCCTCGTCGGCAGGCTTGCTGAAGTCCGTAAAGGATATCAGGTCGGTTGTGGTGGCAGAGGAGGATGAGGTAAGTGGAATATGGATGGCAGTCCTGTCGTTGGTGCTTACCTGTGCGTCCAGGAGCAGGCCGTTAAGGGGTCCGGACAGGGAGAGGGTTCCGGAGGCGAAAGCCGAGCCGTAGAATTTGTCATTGTCTCTCTCGCTGGTGTTCAGACACATGAAGTTGTTGAATCCGAGACTGGCGTCTATGTGTATGTCACGGAAGAAATTGTGGCTGATACTGCCGCTCAGGGTGGCTGAAGCTCCGAGCGGATCGGTCAGAGTGAGTTCCTGAAGGCCTATCTGGTGCTGGCCCAGAATTATCGGACCGTTTATGATGTACGGGACTCCTGTAAAGGTGGGTGTCAGGAGGAGGGAGTCGATGTGCGAGTTGCCGCTTTCGAGTATGAGCCTGTCGGGCTGTCCGGTTATTCCGATATCCCCGCTTATGCTTCCACCCGAAATGGTGAGGAAGTCCTTAAGGAACGGGGAGAGGTATGTCAGGTCCAGTCCGCTGAGGGCAAGGTTGAGATTGAGGTAGTTGCGCTCAGGGATGAAGTAACCGCTTGCATTGATAGGGTTGAGATTGTCGTGGTAGTTGTTTATCAGTATGTTGAATCTCTCTCTTGTACGGTCGCGGCGGCTCAGTACAGATAGTTCCCCTATGTCCTGCCCGAGCAGGCTGAGTCCGTTACCTTCGATTTCCATGGTAGCTCCCAGACCGTTGAAGAAGTTGGAGAGTTCTATGTCTCCGCTGAGGCGGCCTTTCATGTTCAGATCCTTTCCCGTAAAGGAATCGAGCAGTGACAGATCGAGGTTGGCGAGGCGGATGGCAAGAAGGTCATCGGGGTTTTCGGAAACCGTTCCGGATACTTTCAGTGTGTCGCTTTCGCTGTGCAGGTGGAAACCGTCTACGGTGTAAAGTCTTTTACCTATGTGTATTCCGGCCGGATCGAGTTCCCATTCATGTCTGCGTATCATGATGGAAGAAGTGTCCAGGGCTATGTCGGCGGCTATGTTTCCGGATGGGGTACGCTGCAGGGTTATGCCGGCACTCAGGGCGACGTTGGTGGTGTCTGCATTGTTGAAATCCAGTTTCATGTCGAATCCGCTGTCTTTCCCCGCAAGTATGAGCCTGGTGTTGTCGACGGTTATGGCGCCTGAACTGATTCTGTCGGATGTGACTGAGGCCGTAAGCCTGTCGCCGGTGTTGTCAGCTTCGATTCTGAGATTCCCGAAAGAAGTATTCTTGTCTTTCGCGTTCTTCATGGATACTCCTGACGAGCCGGCTTTGACGCTGAGAAGGTTGCTGCTGTCGAGGTGTATGTCGATCGTTGTGCTGTCGGCTATGTTCAGGCCAGGGAGAATGATATTGCATATCTGGGACAGGTCATAGGTACGGAGGTGGAAGTCATAGTATCCGTTATTCCCGTCGGTGACGGAGGTGTCCACTGTGAGAATGTGTCTGAGAGAGGGGGTGCTGAGGGCAAGTTTGAGCCTTTCGGGCAGTCTGGCCGGAGAGTCGGTACTGCTGTACCGTATGTCAAGCACTGGCGACATCAGGGTGATGATGTGCCTGTTCTCGCGCAGCATGGAGCGTATGTACAGGGAGTCGATGTGGCAGTGTCCGTTGTCGTCGGTATAGCCGATGTTGTCTAAAAATACATTGCCGAGGATACTGTTCCCGGCCATCCGGAGGTCGGCCTCAAGAGTGAATCCTGCCGTGGATACAGTTCCTTTGCGGATGATGTTCATGGACTTGAGGTCTGCATAGGGAACGTCCATGTACAGTCTCAGCCTGTCCGGCCTGAATTTTTGGCCGAGGTCTGCTATGCCCTGGAAGATTACGGGAAATGCAGGGTCACGGCTCAGGAGCCTCAGGTCCGCTTTATTGTCTGCCAGAGTGCCGGCAATTACGATGTCGCGGTAGTCCGTGCCGTTGAGTCCAAGACTGTTGAAGCTGAGCGAGTCCAGAGTAAGGGACAGCGGTCGTCCGCTATGTTTGTCAGGCAGTGTGACAGACAGTCTGGTATTGAGGGATACATCTCCGAACATATTGTCAGACAGAATGCTGCCTATGTCGAGCTTGTCGGCCATCACTGACAGATCCATTGATTCGGGAGTTATGCCGTGTCCCTTCATGTCCGCCTCATAGTTGACCCGTCCCTGGCCGTATGTGATTTCACCGATTGAGTAAAGACTGCCCAAGGTTCCGTAGGCGAGTCCGCGCAGGACCAGTTCTCCGTCCTGGAAGAACCTGCCTGTATTCATTCTGTCAGCCGAGAAGTATGAGATGATACGGGAAAGATCTTCGGATGTAGTTCTGACCTGTTTGAGGTTGACGTTGAAAAAAGTGCTGTCTATCTTGGGCAGCCCCGTGATGAAGGCGCCTACCCGGACGGAAGTTCCGTTGCCGGTGGAAGCAGACAGATCGTATGTGCGGAGGTCGCATACAGGACCGTTAACCTCACCTTCTATGTTGATTCTCAGCTTCTTTCCGTTAAGGCCAGGTGCAAATACGCCTATACTTCTGAAGTCAAGGACGGTACTGTGGAAGTCGGCTCCCATGTCGATTTTGTGGATGAAATCCTTGAGATCCCTTCCGCTGTCATATCTGAAAGCCAGATATCCGGCATTGACTTCCGAGTACGAGTCTGTCAGGTGGAGGTTGTCTATCCGCGATTCGGAACTGTCGAGCGAGAAATTTCCGCTGAGCGAACGTATTGAATACCCGCACCTGTCTGTGCAGCTCAGGTCCCTGATGCGGCATGATATTGCATCGTCAACTATGCGGACCCGGTTGATTCGGGCATTTATTTCACTGAGTGAAAGATTCTTGAAATTGATGCAAGAGGGATTCTTGGGGACAGTGTCCGCCGCCGGGTTGCGTAATGAGAATCTCATGTCGCGCAGGATGACCTCGTCTACCGTCATGTCAGGGACATGCAAGGGTTTCTTGAGGGAGTCCGGTTTCGGGGCGAAGTCGAATATCCTGTTGATATTGTTGAATTTTCCCGGTCCTTCCTTGACCAGATTGAAGCATCCGTCCTCTATGTACAGCCGGGTTACCGTAATTCTTCCCCGGAGCAGGTCGGCCGGGTAAACGGATACCGACAGTTTGGATATGGCTCCGAGGGTGTCCCCGTATTCTCCTGTGACGGAGATATTGTAGGCCATGACCTTGTTGAAGAACACTATTGCGACGCGCTCGATTTCAAGACTGCCCCTGATGCCTTTTTCGAGGGCCTCTGCGGTACGTTGGGCAATGCGTGTCTGTACCTGTGGAAATTGCAGGGTCACATATCCGGCCAGGGGGAGGATACATATCAGGATCAGCAGTCCCAGTAATATTTTTCTCAGCGCTCTGATGGTTCCTTATTATTTTTTCAATCCAAATATACAAAGTTAATAAAATTTATTGCGGAATAATTAATTTTGTAATCTATAACAATCAAAACAGTATGGAATTAAAAAAAGGCCTCTATCATTTTCTGGCCATCCTGACAGTGACGATATGGGGAGCAACCTTTGTATCGACCAAGATATTGATCAATAACGGGTTGTCTCCCAATGAGATATTTTTCTACCGCTTTCTGATAGCCTATGCCGGTATCTGGTTTGTTTCGCCGCGCAGACTCTTTGCCGACAACTGGAGGGACGAACTGATGATGGCTTGTGCCGGCCTTTTCGGAGGATCGTTGTATTTCCTTACGGAAAATACCGCCCTTGGCATCACACAGGCATCCAATGTATCCTTTCTTCTTTGCGGTACTCCGATACTGACCACTGTTCTCATCAAACTGTTTTTCAAAGGTGAAAAGATAGGGCGCATGGTCTATATCGGCTCATCGGTAGCATTGGCCGGAGTTGCGATGGTGGTTTTCGACGGTGCCACGACCCTCAGAATATCACCCCTCGGAGACTTTCTTACCCTTGCCGCCGCCCTTTCATGGGGATTCTACAATATATTCATCCGCAAATTGGAGAGCAGGTACGACACTGTATTGATTTCCCGCAAGGTGTTTTTCTACGGGCTCGTTACGATACTGCCTACCTTCATCTATAACCCGCCTCATCCTGCGGTCCTTTTATCTTCCGGAACGGCAGTATGGTTCAGCCTTCTGTTTCTGGCAGTCATGGCCTCGTTGGTATGTTTTGTCCTGTGGAATCTGGTGATAAAGCACATAGGAGTGGTAAAATCTTCCAATTACCTGTACCTGAATCCTGTGATAACCTGTATCACTTCAGCCATCGTGCTCGGGGAAAAAATAACCCCCGTCGCTGTGACAGGGGCTCTGTGTATCATGGCCGGAGTGTGGCTGTCTAGTCGGCCTCGGAAGTAGCTGCCGCATCTCTTTTTTTCTGCATCCGTGCGGCTGTAAGTTCAAGTACAAGCACGAGGGCGACCCCTATGAGCGCGAATGTGACGGCGAGGCCGATGTGTCCGGAGAAAAGAGGCCTGAGGTCCGGCTGGAACGGCATTACCGGTCTTGAGACATCTCCAATTACGAGCTGCCATGGCCATACTTTGACAAGCGAGCCTATCATGATGCCGGCCAGGGCAGAGATGGTCGCCACATGGTATTTCCTGAGCAGCCACGAAAGGAAGTGGGAGAAGGATACGATACCGATGGCGGCTCCGGCAACGAAAGTAAGTATCAGTACAATGTTAAGATCGGTAAGGGCCTTGAGCATGTATTCGTATTTGCCCAGAAGCAGCAGAATGAAACTTCCGGATATTCCCGGCAGAATCATGGCGCAGATGGCGATGGCCCCGCAGATAAAGATAAACCAGAGGTGATTCGGGGTCTCGGTAGGGGAGACAAGGCATATGGCCGCCCCTGCAGCAATGCCGAGCAGAAGGGCAATTACATTCTTTATTTTTGTAAGGTCTATGTCTTTGAGAATGAGTATGGCCGAGGCAATAATAAGCCCGAAGAAGAACGACCACAGCGGAATGGGCTCGTTTGCCATGAGGTACTGCATGAGTTTGGCAAGGGAGAAAAAGCTTATGGCAATTCCGAGTATCAGGGAAAAGAGGAATGTCCCGTTGATATGCTTCCAGAACTGTACGAGCTTGCCGGTGAACAGCAGCTTCAAGGCATGCGTGTTGATGGATTTGATGGAGTTGAGCAGTTCCTCGTAGATGCCGGTGAGGAAGGCGATGGTGCCGCCGGATACTCCGGGAATTACGTCTGCAGCGCCCATGCCTATTCCCTTAAGGGTGATCATTGCGTAGGAAGAAAAAGTTCTCATTTCTTTTTGTCAGTGTGTATTGTGGTGAGATAAATAATAATGCTTTTCATAAGTTCGCCGGCGTTCCCTGCACTGTCTTTTCCTGCACTTATAGTCATGTCGTAAGGTGATGGGGATTTGTCGGTGATGCCTATCCGCAGGGAAACGTCGGCTCTGGAAAGTATATAGTCCACCGCAAAAATCCTTTTTCCGGATGTCATGTCAATCAGTATGTCGAAATGGTCCAGGATAAATTCGGATACGATTTTTTCGTCGGGAAGGCCGTACCAGTTGAGATTGTCCTTGTGAATGATGGTCATGAACGGGGTTGAGAGGAATTCCGGTTCGCCTAACGGTTTCTTCCGCAGGTCCACGCAAATGCCGCAATATTCAATCCTGCGTTTCTGAAGCTCCTGTCGGAGTTCATGTACAGCTTTGGCGGATCCCGTATTATCGGCATTCACGATAAAGCCTACCTTCACTGCATCATGCAAGGAAACGAACCGTCCGTGATGGGGATTCACTACCTTCTTCAAGGCTTTGCGCTGCAAAAACCGTGTCAAAAACCAATCAATCATCCGCCAAAGATAGCAATAAAGATTAAAAAGTTATATTTTTGTCTTGATCAAACTGTGATTTTAAAATGAATACGGTAAATATCGGAATATTCGGAAGGCGGAATGCCGGAAAGTCTTCTATCATCAATGCTATTGCCGGTCAGGAAGTTGCGATAGTGTCTGAGAACCCTGGAACAACTACGGATCCGGTGCGCAAGCGGATGGAAGTACATGGGCTTGGTCCATGCGTTTTCATCGATACGGCAGGATTTGACGATGAGGGCAGCCTCGGTGGAATGCGTATGGCCCGAACGGCAGAGACAGTCAGGCAGATAGACCTGGCCCTGCTGGTTTTTACAGGTGACATGTTCGGGGCTCCGGAGGAGGGAATGATGAAGGAACTGGAAAGATACGGTGTCCCAGTGATACTGATGCACGGCAAATCGGATCTCGGGTACGTTTCCACGGAGTTGCGCGCCGCATTGGCAGAACGTTATGGGGAGCAGTGCCTGGAATTCTCGGCCCTGGCGGCAGCGGAACGTCGCGGAGAGATGGTGTCGGAGTTGCTGGGTAAAGTCAGGGAAAAGGCATGGCAGCAGGCGGCCCGCTTTGGCGAACGTCCTATGTTCGAGGGGATTGTCAGCAGCGGACAGCATGTGCTGCTGGTTTGTCCCATAGATAAGGGCGCCCCTACAGGCCGGCTCATCCTGCCTCAGGTCAATGCCATCCGCAATCTGCTGGACATAGGTGCTGTAGCTACGGTTATCCAGCCGGAATCCTTAGTGGATGTTTTCCGTAATGGCAGATCCGATATCAGTCTGGTGGTTACGGACAGCCAGGCATTCTCGGAAGTGGCTGCCGCAGTGCCGCAGGAGGTCCCCATGACCAGTTTCAGTATGCTGCTGGCAAGAAGCAAGGGCTGCTTCAAGGAGTACTGTGAGGGCACTCCGATGATTGACAGGTTGAAGGACGGCGACAGGGTGCTGATACTGGAGTCATGTTCGCATCATGCCTCATGCGATGATATCGGACGGGTGAAGATTCCGGCCCTGATGCGTCGGCGTACAGGCAAGGATCTTTCCTTTGATGTTGTAGGCGGACTGGACCATATCGCCAGGCCGATGACTGACTATGCTCTTGTCCTTCAGTGCGGAGGATGCATGATTACCCGCAGACAGCTCTATTCGAGGCTGCTTCCGGCCATTGAGCAGGGAGTGCCGGTGACCAATTACGGTATGGCCATCTCCTATATGAAAGGAATATACGAACGTGCATTGAAACCTCTTGCAGTATGACCGTGGATTTCGACAGGGACTCTCTTATAGGATGGCTGGAGGAAAAAGACCCCGAACGTCTGCAGGCTCTTTATTCGGAAGCATACAGGACCAAAGTAGCATCGGTAGGGGACAGGGTATATCTGCGCGGCCTTGTGGAGATTTCCAACATATGCCGTAAAAACTGTCTGTATTGTGGAATCAGGCGGGACAACGGGGCGGTCGGACGATATGAAATAAGCTCCGGGGATGTACTCGCTGCAGCCGGGTTCGCTTATGGAGCGGGTTACGGCTCAATGGTGATCCAGGGAGGAGAGAGGGCGGATAGGGCATTTACGGACCGTATAACCTCGCTGCTTAGGGAGATAAAGAAGCGTTACCCCTTGGGAATAACCCTTTCGCTTGGAGAGCAGCCTTTGGATGTCTACCGGGAATGGTTCGAGGCCGGGGCACACCGTTATCTGCTCCGGATAGAGAGCTCGACCGAAGAACTTTACGGAAAGATCCACCCGTCGGATCGCTTGCATGCCTTTGAAAGGAGGATACAGGCATTGCGCGATCTGCGTACTGCCGGATACCAGGTGGGCACAGGCGTGATGATAGGCCTGCCTTACCAGACAGCGGCCCATCTGGCCGACGACCTTCTGTTTTTCAAGTCATTCGATATCGATATGTGCGGAATGGGCCCCTATATTGAACATTCCATGACACCGCTGTATGCCGTGCGCCATCTGATTCCCGATAAGATGGAGAGACTGGAGCTTTCCATCAAGATGGTGGCACTGCTCCGTCTGATGATGCCGGATATCAATATCGCAGCCACTACCGCCATGCAGGCCATAGATCCCTATGGACGGGAGAGGGCGATAATGGCCGGAGCCAATGTCCTGATGCCGAATCTTACCCTTCAGGAGGTGAGGGAGGAGTATCAGATATATCAGAACAAGCCCGGAGCAGGGGAGGATGCGGCCATATCCTCTTCCAGAACGGAGAAGAGACTGGAGGAAATGAAAATCCCCATCGGCTACGGCCAATGGGGAGATTCTCCTCATTTCAGCAGGACAAAGTCTTCTAAAGGCTGATACGTATTGTCCCGGAAATATATTTGTTGCCTGCCCTGAACCTGACTGTCAGTGTGTTGTCGTCATCTTCATAGCAGTATTCATCGTTGTATCCTATCACAAGTGAGTTTCCTTCGTAGGAATAGGTAATGTCAGTCAGGCATTCGGATTGGAACACGGGCCTCTGGCCGGTGGATATGCTGCGTCCGTCAAGGTAAAGGCAGGCAACGGCCATGCCCTTTTTCTCCTGTACAATATTGACGGTAATCCGGTCATACAGACTGCGGTATTTTGCAATAAGGTTTTGTACACGGTCATAGCGCGGATCTAAACTGTCGAATTCGGCCTGAAGCAGTCCCAATTCCCCGATTGTCTCTCCGATCTGTTCTATCGAGGTGATGAAATCAGTTTCTCCTTCGTATCCGGACAGTCTCTCATCGAGTGACTTGTCATGAGCCTGATATTCCAGAACCAGTTTCTTCATTTCAAATTCGGTGAACGGATATTTTACGGCATAGAAATATGTGATGAGGCCGGTAGAGCGGTCGCGGCGTCTTTCCCAATAATAGTCAGAAACCTTGGAAAGCGAGATTTCCCCTATGTATGGCAGTCTGGCTGTACGCGAGAGGATGGAGGACTCCAGAGTGCTGGTCTTGTCCATATTGCTGCCAGTCTGGACTGTGGAAGTCGTCAGGAGAGATTCGGAAACGATCCTGGTGGCTATGCTCTGGGCTATCTGCCTTTTTATGTCTTCGAGGACAGCGGCTTTTGCCGCTTCTATATCCGCAGCGGCGGCTGTTACACAGAGATAGTCCTTTCCTGCCGAATTGACCCATGCCGGTACTTTTCTGGCACTGGCCTCTTCTACCTTGTATGTGCGTTTCTGGGCCGCGGCAGTCATTGTCAGTACTGTGGCGAGCATAAATACGTGTATGATGGTGTTTAGCAGTCTCATTGCTGTTCTTTCTGAAGGTTGTGCGCTTCCCTTGCCTGGGTGATGAGTTTGCGGAGTTTGGGATCGCGGGCCTTTATCTTCTTTACAGCATCCAGATACGATGCCTTGTCGCCTGAGGCGATGCCTCTGACGGAGAAAGAAGTCTGGCTCAGATAGTCTCCGGATACAGGGTCGGTTATGAAGAAACTGATCTCCAGCTCTGTTATGAACCTGGCCGGTGCAGTGGCAGTCACGTCCTTGGAAAGAACGGAAGCTTTTGTCTGGAGGACATATCTGCCGTCATCCGAGGCGGCATCGTTCAGGACAAGGGCCAGGTGCAAATTGGATGTGAGTACGGCGGCGGCATTCCCGTCAGGAATACCTTCAGGGGCGGCCACCCTTACGGTCAGGGGTTCCTGTGCACCTGCTACGGTCAGGACTGCAAAGGCCGCGAGAATTATTGCTGTCAATTTTTTCATGTCAGTCTCCCAATACTATCCATACGTTGCCGAGTCCCCTTTCATTGATTCTGTAGGGGAGATTGAAAGGTTCCTTGCTGAGGAACCTGGCCAGATCCATGGCGAAGGAACGGGTGTCGATTGCTCTTTCCTTTCCGAGTACGGTCTTGTACAGTGGAATACGCACCTGCTCGTAGTCTACGAAGTAATCGCCTCCCGATATTCTTGAAAAGCGGTGGTTGACGGTATTCTCGTCCATCCACCAGTCCAGTACGTCTGAGAACAGGACGGTCTCGCCGAGAAATTCCACTTCGTCGTTCATAGTCATCGGACAGTTTTCGGTCATTCTGACTGAAATGCTTACTTCGCGGCCGTTGGCGAACATATCATCGAAGTGGGCTTGCAGGGCAGCATTGAACGGGTCCATGTAGTTCAGGACGGCTTCTTCGAGCAGTATGCCGACTGTTGCAGCCGTGGACGGAGCACCGTCACCGGATACTGCGGAAATAACCTTGTTTGTATAGGCGTCTATCCCTCTCAGGTTGAAGGAGACGTATTTCTGCGGGCCTCTGGTCTTGATGCTGAAGTCCAGGTCCATGATGATGTCGGCCTTGGCAGTACGCTTTATCATGTCGAGCGGAGATTCATTGATGCCGCCCCCGCCGGCACCTGAGAAAAGGGAAGTCTCCACCTGCTGGTTATCAATGCTTTTTAAAGTCTGTTCAAGGTCCTTGAGAGGGAATCCTCTGCCGGCCATGATTGCGGACATCTCCGATATGGCCAGCCGCAGATTTTCATCGGACCGGAAGGCCCGGCTGTAGTCGGCGGTGCTGACTGTGTTGCCGCCTGTATCCTGATATGTGGTGACATACCCTGCACGGGTGCAGTAGGCATCGCTGGGGATGACCATGATGACCGGTTTCCTGGCCTGTGAGAAGAGGGCTGTCGCGGCGAACAGCAGTACGGCTGAAAGAAGTAACTTTTTCATATTTTGCTGGCTATAGGCTGTTTAGAATTTTAGTAGTGTTGCTGTGTTCCCGATTGATCTCGAGTGCGGCCTTTTTCTTTTCTGTGTCGTTGAAGTTGTAAAGGACGTAGTAGATGTAGACATCCTGTTTTCTGACCATCCGGTGCTCCCAATATACCTGTATGGCGGTTGATTCGGAAATGTTCCTGACGAAAAGGGAGTTCTCTACATTCTTCTTGACCTCGCCGGCATCGGTCCCCACGATATCTGTACTCATGAGGTATGAAGAGACGGATCTTACTACTGTCCCACGCAGTTCCGCAAATGCCTTTTCTTTGGCATCCTCAAGGCTGACAGTACTTTCGCCGCTTGCTTTCATTACCTCGTAGCGGTCCACGTCCCGCTTTGTCCATGCTGGACGCCTGTCTTCGCTGCTGCCGATAAGTTTTCCCTGGCCTGATGCCGTGAAGGCAAGGAGGCAGGAGAGGAAGATTAACGTAAATCTTTTCATGCCTGACATTGTTAGGTTGTTTCAATCGTTTACAAAAATACTAAAAATAATGGAGCAGCCGGAGTAATGTGACACTTTTTAAAGTAAATAAAGGCTGAATGCAACAGGGGTGCGGCAAAACCGGATTTTGCCGCACCCCTCAATGTAACGGGAAATATGTCACTGATATCAGTTCAAACCCTCTTTTATGGCTGCCTGCGCCGCAGCAAGACGGGCGATGGGCACCCTGAAAGGCGAGCAGGATACATAGTTCATTCCTATCTTGTGGCAGAACTCAACAGAAGCAGGATCTCCTCCATGCTCTCCGCAGATTCCGACTTTGAGGTTAGGATTGGTGGTACGTCCACCCTGTACTCCTATCTCCAGCAGCTTGCCTACGGACTCCTCGTCGATGGTCTGGAACGGGTCTGCATCGAGGAGCTTGTTCTCGAGATAGTCGTTCATGAAGGCTCCTATATCGTCGCGGGAGAAACCGAATGTCATCTGGGTCAGGTCGTTGGTGCCGAACGAGAAGAACTGTGCGGTACGGGCCATGAAGTTGGCCAGAAGGGCGGCCCTCGGAATCTCTATCATGGTGCCGTAGAGATACTCGATGTGCACTCCCTGGGCTTTCTCTACCTCTTCATGTACGCGGTCGCATATTTTCTTCTCGAAATCCAGCTCGCGGACGATGATCGTTACCGGAATCATGATCTCGGGCCTGGGATTGAGACCTTCCTTGATCAGTTCGGCCGTAGCTTCGAAAATGGCACGGAACTGGGTCTCGCTGATTTCGGGGTAGGTGATGCCGAGACGTACTCCACGGTGGCCCATCATGGGGTTGACCTCATGCAGGCTTTCGCCGCGCTTCTGGATGTCGTTGATGGATACGCCCAGCTCCTTTGCCAGTTCGGCCTCTTTTTCCGGTGTCTGGGGTACGAACTCATGGAGAGGGGGGTCGAGCAGACGGAAGGTCACAGGCTTGCCGTTCATCACTTTCATGGTGGCTTTCACTGCTTCCTTGATATATGGTTCGAGTTCTGCCAGAGCGGCTTTCCTTTCATCTTCGGTTTCGGAGAGGATCATTTTGCGGAGTTTGGACAGGGGCTCTTCAGAGTTGGCTCCGTAGAACATGTGCTCTATCCTGAAAAGTCCGATGCCTTCCGCGCCGAAGGACAGGGCGCGTGCGGCGTCCTCAGGTGTGTCTGCGTTGGTACGTACTCCCAGTCTGCGGTATTTGTCCACGAGGGTCATGTATTCTACGAAACGGGGATTCTCGGAGGCGTCCATGGTCTCTACGGCCACGTCGTAGACGAATCCTTTTGAGCCGTTGAGCGAGAATACATCGCCTTCCTTGTAAGTCTTGTCTCCTATGGTGAGGGTCTTTTTCTCCAGATCGATGTGGAGTGCATCGCAGCCTACGATGCAGCATTTGCCCCATCCGCGGGCAACCAGTGCGGCATGGGATGTCATTCCTCCGCGGGCTGTGAGCAGACCGTCGGCGGCACGCATACCTTCGACGTCCTCGGGATTGGTCTCCTCGCGGACGAGAATTACCTTTTCCTTACGCTCGGCTGCCGCTACTGCATCCTCTGCGGTAAATACGATTTTTCCGACCGAACCTCCGGGACCTGCCGGCAGACCCTGTGCGATGACGGTCGCCTTTTTCTCGGATGCGGGGTTGAGGATAGGGTGGAGGAGCTCATCGAGCTGGGACGGAGCCACACGCATGACAGCTGTCTTTTCATCTATCAGACCCTCGTGCAGCATGTCCATAGCCATGTTGAGCGCTGCGAGACCGGTCCTCTTGCCGACACGGCACTGCAGCATCCACAGTTTGCCGTCCTGGATAGTGAACTCGATATCCTGCATGTCGCGGAAATGATGTTCCAGATGGTTCTGGATGCCGTCCAGCTCCTTGTATACTTCAGGCATGGCAGTTTCAAGTGACGCCAGGTTGCGGTTGTGCTCATTTTTGGTGGCCTCGTTCAGGGGATTGGGGGTACGTATGCCGGCAACCACGTCTTCGCCCTGGGCATTGATGAGCCACTCTCCGTAGAATTTGTTCTCTCCTGTAGCGGGGTTGCGGGAGAAGGCTACTCCTGTAGCGGAGTTGTTGCCCATGTTTCCGAAAACCATTGCCTGTACGTTCACGGCTGTTCCCCAGTCATCAGGTATGCCTTCGATCCTGCGGTAGGCGATGGCCCTCTTGCCGTTCCAGGATTTGAACACGGCTCCGATTCCGCCCCAGAGCTGCTCGTATGCATTGTCCGGGAACTCTTTGCCGAGTACCTGCTTTACGCGTGCCTTGAAATCGTCGCAGAGCTGCCTGAGGTCCTCCTCACTGAGATCTGTGTCGCTCTTGTATCCTTTCCTGGCCTTGAGCTCGCCGAGCATTCTGTCGAGCTGTACCCTTATGCCCTGTCCTTCAGCTGGCTCGATGCCTTCGGCCTTTTCCATTACCACGTCCGAATACATCATGATAAGACGGCGGTATGCGTCGTATACGAAACGTGGATTGCCGGTCTTTGCGATCATACCCGGTATGGTCGAGGTACAAAGACCTATGTTGAGTACGGTCTCCATCATGCCGGGCATGGACGAGCGTGCGCCGGAACGGCAGGATACGAGGAGCGGATTGTCCTTGTCCCCGAATTTCCGTCCCATCATGCTTTCTGCACGTGAGAGAGCGTCATTGACTTCCTTTTCGAGTTCTGCGGGATACTTGCATCCCAGATTGTAATACTCTGTGCAGCATTCGGTAGTAATGGTGAATCCCGCAGGTACGGGCATTCCTAATGTGCACATTTCGGCGAGGTTCGCGCCTTTACCGCCTAAGAGGTTTCTCATAGAACCGTTTCCTTCGGCCTCTTTTCCTCCAAAGAAATAAACTCTTTTGTTTGACATAGAATATAAAATAAAGTGTTAGTGAGTCAAAGACCGTAAACTATTAAGGCACAAAATTAACGAATTTTCATAAATATTCACCAATTACTTAAAAATATTTAGAATTTGGCCGGTGCCGGCTCTGAAATATGGCAGCAGACGGCCAAAAAAACAAGGTACCGCTACCATACGGGAAACGGCACCTTGTTGATGGCAACAGCCTTTTGCAGGGCTTTACAGTAATTTTCCGGCAAGTTCCGAGAGTTCGCTGCGCTCTCCACGTATCATATTGATATGTGCGAATACGTTCTGGCCGAAGAATTTGTCGCACAGATGAGTCAGTCCGTTCGAGTTGAAATCGAGGTAGGGCTGGTCGATCTGGTAGATGTCGCCTGTGAATACGATCTTGGTGCCTTCGCCGGCACGTGTGATTATGGTCTTGACCTCGTGAGGGGTGAGGTTCTGTGATTCGTCGACGATGAAGAAAACGTTGCCGAGACTGCGCCCGCGAATGTATGCCAGCGGATTGATGATGAGTTTCTCCCTGCGGAGCATATCCTCGATCTTCACTACTTCCTTGCTGGAGGAAGAGAAGCAGCTTTTGATTACAGCCAGATTGTCGAAGAGAGGGAGCATGTACGGGCCTATCTTGTCGTTTACCGAACCTGGCAGGAAGCCGAGTTCCTGGTTCTTGAGGGGGATGACGGGGCGTGACAGCAGTATCTGCTCATACTTGCCGGACTGGGCAAGTGCTCCGGCAAGGGCTATGAGAGTCTTGCCGGTACCGGCCCTTCCGGTGAGGGCTATCAGCTTGATGTCCGGATTCATGACTGCGTCCATGGCCAGTGTCTGCTCGTCGTTGCGGGGCGATATTCCGTAGGCGGTCTGCGGTTTGACTCTTATTATGGTCTTGTCGCGGTCGTCATACCGGGCGAGGGTAAGGTTCCTGGAGCTGTCGTAGATCTTGTAGTACTGATTGGGAGTCGGTCTGCGTCGGATGCCTACCTGGGCAAATGGTACTCCTTCAGGGGATTCGTTGATTTTCCTTATGAATTCGTCCTTCATGTTGCGGACGGTGAGGACTTCCTTTTCAGTCTTGACGATGCGCTCTTCCTGGACCTTGTCCGAGAGATAGTCCTGGGCCATGAGGCCGAGAGCCTTGGCCTTGAGTCTCATGTTCAGGTCCTTGGTTACGAGGATTACCTTGCGTTCTGGGTTATTGTCCCTCAGCCATATTGCGGTGGCTATGATCCGGTGGTCCGGAATGTCGTCAATGAGAGAGTCCCGGATCTCGCCGGTGTAGCCATGCCCCATCTCGATTTTGATGTGACCGCGTCCTTTCCCTAAACTTATTCCTCTGTCAAACAATGTATTGTCCGATATTTTGTCCAGGGCGCGGACAAAAGTCCTGGCGTTGTACCCGAGATTGTCATCGCCTTTCTTGAACTTGTCCAGCTCTTCGATTACACTCACTGGGATGTAGATATCGTTGTCCTGGAAATTGAAGATACACCTGCTGTCGTGCAGGATGACATTGGTGTCCAGCACGAAGAGTTTGGGAGGCTTTGGCGGCCGGTTGTCCAGTTGGCGGAACTGGGCCTCTGCATGTCTTAGAGTCTTTCGAGCCATATTCTTCCGTTTATGAACATTTCGAGCCAGGGAGTTACCTCGTCGCCTTTCCGGTCAGGATAATAAGCCCAGTTCCATGGTCTGAGACAGCGCTCGGGGTGGGGCATCATGGCCAGATGGCGGCCGTCGGGAGAGCATACTCCGGCAATGGCGGCAGGAGAACCGTTCGGATTGGCGGGATATGCGTCGTAATTATACCTCAGGGCCACATTGTATTCTTCTATGGGAGCGGGGAACGAGAAGCGGCCTTCTCCGTGGGCAACCCAGATACCGAGTTTCGAACCCTGCAGGGAGGAAAGCAGAATGGAAGGCGAGTTCTCAATGTGTACGCCTACAAATGCGGATTCGTATTTGTGGGAGAGGTTGTGCTTCATCTTGGGCGACATCTCTTTGTTCTCAGGGGTGATCAGCCCCATCTCGGCCATCAGCTGGCATCCGTTGCATACTCCGAGGCTGAGTGTGTCCTTGCGGGCATAGAAACGTTCGATGGCGGTACGGGCCTTCTCGTTATGGAGCAGGGCTCCGGCCCATCCTTTCGCGGAACCGAGGGTGTCGGCATTGGAGAATCCGCCTACAAAGACGATCATCTGTATGTCTTCGAGAGTTTCACGTCCGGATACGAGGTCGGTAACGTGTACGTCCTTTACTGCAAATCCGGCCATGTACAGGGCCCATGCCATTTCCCGGTCGCCGTTGGAACCTGTCTCGCGGATGATGGCAGCCTTTACACGTCTCTGTGTCGGGGCAGTGTACCTGCCGTCGAAATGTTTGGGGAAGGAGAATGCCAGCGGCTGCCTGCCGTAGTTGGCATAACGCTCGTCTGCCAGTTGCTTCGGCGTCTGCAGACTGTCCAAAAGCCAGGAAGTGCGGTACCAGCTTTCACGCATCTCATCGATGTCGAGAACCAGTGTCATGTGCCGGTTTTCGGGGCCGTATGTCACTTTCATGGTACGTCCCCTGAGGGTAGGATGACCTATGGGATATGCCTTGACCGGACCGAGATTGCGCAGGAATTCCTCTTTGCCTGCATTTCTTATCTGCAGGACGACGCCGGGAACTTCAGACAGGAGGATGTCGGAGGATCCGAAAGCCCTGAGGTCGATGTCCGCACCTCCCTCTGTGTTCGCGAAACACATTTCCAGCAGGGTGGTGATCAGACCTCCGGCGGATATGTCGTGGCCGGCAAGGACAGGATTGTTCACCGAGTTGAACATTGCGTCCTGGAGATTGTTGAAGCAGGTCTTGAAATATTCCGGGTCGGTGATATCAGGAGCCTTGGCGCCTATCTGCCCGATTGTGGTGGCATAGGCCGAGCCCCCGAGGGGGAAACTGTCGTCACCTTTCATGACGGGGACGAACGGGATGTAGAGCAGGGTGGTGTCCTCCTCATGCGACATTACCGGATGCAGGGTAGCCGCCACGTCCTTGCTCTGGCCGGTAGCCGAGATGATCAGCGTGCCTGGTGAGAGGACCTTTTCCCCGCCAGGATATTTCTGTGTCATGGACATGGAGTCCTTTCCTGTGGGGATGTTGACACCTATTGCGATGGCGAAGTCGCTGGCTCCCTTGACAGCCTTGTAGAGGCGGGCATCCTCGCCTTCATTGCGGCATGGCCACATCCAGTTGGCGCTTAGTGATATGCCATAGATATTGTCGCGGACAGGTGTCCATATGATATTGGTCAGAGCCTCGGCGATGGCCAGACGTGAGCCGGCTGCGGGGTCGATCATGGCCGCAACGGGGGCATGGCCTATGGATACGGCGATTCCTTCAGGATCGCTGTATCCTATAGCTGTGACACCTAAGTCGTTGAGTGGAAGCTGCAATTCTCCGCAGCACTGCTGGCAGGCGATGAGACCTGTCACCGAGCGGTCTACCTTGTTTGTCAGCCAGTCCTTGCATGCCACTGATTCGAGCATCAGTACGTTTCGTATGGCCTCCTTTATCTCCTCAGTATTCATTGCGGCAGGAGTGCGTTCCAGCCTGGCAAAGCCTCCATGGCCGTCCGCTCCTCCACGCGGGGAGCTGCCGTGCATCACTGTCTTCGGGGTGGAGCCGAACATATCGCCCAGGGCAAGGTCTATGGGTGCCTCCCCGGTCTTGCTGTCCCGGAGGGTGAAATTGCCCTTGCCGCTGACTTCTCCGATGACGTAGAACGGAGCCCTTTCCCTTTCCGCAATCCTGCGGAGCTCTGCCGTGTCGCCTTTTTTCATCACCAGTCCCATGCGCTCCTGACTTTCATTGCCTATGATTTCCTTGTCGGAGAGGGTAGGGTCACCGACCGGAAGTTTTGAGATGTCGATGTCTCCTCCAACTTCCTCCACCAGTTCCGAGAGGCAATTCAGGTGACCTCCGGCACCGTGGTCGTGAATCGAGATTATGGAGTTGTGCTCCTTCTCTGCAACGGCGCGGATGGCGTTGTAGACCCTTTTCTGCATTTCCGGGTTGGCTCTCTGTATGGCGTTCAGTTCTATTGAGTTGTCATATTCACCGGTGGCGACGGACGAGACCGCTCCTCCACCCATGCCGATGCGGTAGTTGTCGCCTCCCATGAGGATGATGTCGTCCCCTTTTGAAGGACGGTCCTTGGCTGCATCGGCCTTTTTGGCATACCCGACTCCACCGGCCAGCATGATTACCTTGTCATAACCGTACTGGCGCTTCGAGCCGTCAGGGTCCTGCTCGGTGTGCTCGAGTGTCTGAAGGGAACCGCAGATGAGCGGCTGGCCGAATTTGTTGCCGAAATCGGATGCACCGTTCGAGGCCTTGATCAGAATTTCAGCGGGAGTCTGGTACAGCCATTTGCGGGGCGGACGAGCCTCCCATCCGCAACCGTTGTCGATGCGGGGGTAGGAGGTCATGTAGACGGCCGTTCCTGCGATGGGGAATGATCCCTTGCCGCCTCCGATGCGGTCGCGTATTTCTCCGCCGCTTCCTGTGGCAGCTCCGTTGAAAGGCTCCACGGTGGTGGGGAAATTGTGCGTTTCGGCTTTCAGCGATATGACTGTCTTCACTTCTTCTTCCTTGAAAAAACTGGGCTTGGCGGCTGCAGCCGGATGGAAGAGCCTGAGTTTCGGTCCTTCGATAAAGGCGCAGTTGTCCTTGTAGGCGGAGACTATGCGGCCGGGATTGACTGCTGATGTCTTCTTGATGAGCTTGAAGAGGGAACTTTCCATCTCCACTCCGTCAATGATGAAAGTACCGTTGAATATCTTGTGGCGGCAGTGTTCGGAATTGACCTGGGAAAATCCGAATACTTCGCTGTCGGTCAGAGGTCTGCCGAGTTTGGCGGACAGGTCCTTCAAGTACTGGATCTCGTCCTCGGACAAGGCAAGGCCTTCCTCCTTGTTGTATGCTTCGAAATCAGTGATGTGGCGGATCGGTTCCGGCTTGCGGTCGATGACGAATATGTTTTCGTCCAGCCCATGGTATATCCTCTGCAGCATTCTGTCATGAGGTATCTCTGTATCAGAGGTATAGCGCCCTTCCGGCACGGGAATGAACTCTTCGATCCTGGAAATGCCGGTAATGTTCATGTTCTGGGTAATCTCCACTGCCGCAGTGCTCCAGGGTGTTATCATTTCGCGCCTGGGACCGATGAAAGTCCCGGCAACGGATGTCTCCTGCAGGAGCTCAGCACCGGAGAAAAGCCATTTGAGGGTGTCCGCTGTGTCAGCAGAAAATGCTGTCCTGGAGTCGACAGCTATAATTTGCTCCTCTGGGGAGCGGAAAAAGTATACCATATCAGAATATAATTTGACGGTCAAAAATAGGGATTATTTTGTTATATCAGGAGAAATTTCCCAAATTTGCGCGCAATTTTTCCAAAAATACTGACCATGGTTTCAGAACTCGAAGCAGAATACCGGGCGTGCGTCCGCGAGCTTTACTCAATCGCCCCCTCCTTCCAGAGGGTCGGGGCGTCGGGCTATCACCCCGGACTGCAGACGATGAAGGAGTTCTCAGACAGTCTCGGCAATCCCCATACATCTTTCCGTACCATACATGTCGCCGGCACAAACGGCAAGGGCTCGGTCTCCCACATGCTGGCTTCCGCCCTGGCTTTCAGGTGGCCCGGATGCAGGATAGGACTTTATACCTCGCCCCATCTGCTGGATTTCCGCGAGAGGATACGTACCGTCTGTTCACTTCCTGCACCTGATGGAAAACATTTCCGGGAGATAAGCATGGAGGAAGTAACGGACTTCATGCGGCGTGCAAAAGCGTTCATAGAGCAGGAAAAACCTTCATTCTTCGAGATTACCACAGCCATGGCTTTCGATTATTTTGCAAGGACCAAAGTAGACGCGGCTGTAATCGAGACAGGACTCGGAGGAAGGCTGGACTCTACTAATATTATAGTGCCACAACTCAGTATAATCACTTCTATCGGATTGGACCACAAGGATATTCTCGGAGATACCATAGAGCAGATAGCATTTGAGAAGTCCGGAATCATAAAGCCTGGTGTGCCTGTTGTCATAGGGGATATGCCTTCCGAGGCAGAGGCTGTAATGGTCTCGGCCGCCGGGGACAAGGGCTGCCGTCTATATCATGCGGGGGAACTGTGCGAAGGTTGTATCGGACCGGAAAAGATTGCGGCGAAAGCGGATCTCCGGTCAGCCTCGCAGGTGAAGAATATCCGCACTGTGATGACGGCGCTTCAGCTGCTGGGGGCCGGAACGGTCACGGCGGGGGGCAGGATGACGGAGGCTATCGTACATGCCGCTTCGGTTACAGGCCTTAGGGGCAGGTGGGAGAGACTGTGCGGCTCTCCCGAGGTGATATGCGATATCGGGCACAATGTGCAGGCCCTTTCCGAGACCATGCCGCAGCTTGTACGTGAAGCGGAGGGAAGGCGGCTCATAATGGTGTACGGGATGGCCGGGGACAAGGATGTAGAGGCGGTTAGCAGGCTGCTTCCGCTTGACGCGACATACATTTTCACCCAGGCGCAGGGCAGCAGGGCCATGCCTGCGGGTATCCTGCGTGAAATAGTCAATGCCTCCAGAAGGGCGATGGGAAAAACGGATGCCGGGTTGGCGGATTCAGCGGTGGTGCCTGATGTACGTGAGGCAGTAGGGAAGGCCTTGAAAGAGGCGGGGGAGAAGGACCTCGTCTTTATAGGAGGAAGTAGCTATATAGTAGCCGAAGCGTTGGAGTGTTTTATGTGATAACAAAATAGTTTTAAAATATAACAAAGTAGTTTTTCGGTTTATGAATCTTGCAGTTATTCTGGTAATAGTCTTTGTCCTGGCTTATGTGCTTATAGCCATGGAAAATAGACTGAACATCAACAAATCATCGGTGGCCCTGCTCCTCTGTTGTGTGATGTGGAGCCTTCTGAGTCTGTTTTCCCAATCCATTGACCCTTCACTGGACCATGGAAAGATATCGTCCGACCTGCTGGGAGCTTTGGGCAGTACGTGTGAGATACTCGTTTTCCTGATCGGGGCGATGACCATTGTGGATATCATCGACACCCATGGCGGTTTCGAGGTAATCACCCGACACATCACCACGCGTAAAAAGACCCGTCTGCTTTGGCTGCTTGCCACTATCACATTCCTGATGTCGTCCGTACTGGACAACATGACCACTACCATTGTAATGGTGATGCTTCTGAGGAGAATGATAACGAACTACAAGGAGCGCTGGCTCTTTGCATCAATCATTGTGATTGCGGCCAATTGCGGAGGTGCATGGTCGCCTATCGGAGACGTTTCCACGATCCTGCTTTGGATGAAGGGAAATGTGACGTCTTTGGATCTGATGAAGTCGCTTGTCATACCTTGTCTGATCTGCCTGTATCTCCCTGTCGCGATTGCGGCGAGATTCCTCAAAGGCGTGATTGCCGAACAGCAGACAAACGAGGAGGCGGCATTCAGGCCGTCTTACATCACAGGCCGTGAGAGCCGTACGATACTGGTGCTGGGAGTGGTGCTTCTGATACTGGTCCCGGTCTTCAAGAGTGTTGTCGGCCTGCCTCCTTATGTGGGAGTGATGTTTGCGCTGGCCATCATGTGGATTTATACTGATTTGATGTACAAAAAGAAGAAGGAGGTCGCGGAGTCCCTTAAAAACAGGGTATCCAAGATTATCAAGCAGCTGGATATGCCTACTGTGCTTTTCCTTCTCGGAATCCTGATGTCGGTGTCGGCTCTCGGAACGGCGGGAGTACTTACCACTATGGCGGAGGGGCTCAATGAGGGTGTGCACAATGCCTATGCCATCAGCACCATCATCGGCCTGCTTTCATCTGTAGTGGACAACTCGGCCCTGGTAGCGGCAAGTATGGGTATGTTCCCCATTCCCGATGCTGCGGCAATGGCTGCATCCGCAGACCCTGCATATCTGTCCAACTTCCTCGTTGACGGAACATTCTGGCATATGCTTGCCTACTGTGCAGGAACCGGAGGAAGCATCATCATCATCGGATCTTCTGCCGGTGTGGTAGCTATGGGACTTGAGAATATCAACATCATCTGGTATTTCAAGCACATCAGCCTCCTTGCCCTGCTCGGCTATTTCGCCGGTATCGCGGTCTATATTCTGCAGCATTTCCTGGTTTCGCTGATATAGCAGGACAGGTAAAGCATAAAGAGCAGTCACTCCTGAAAGACCGGGCCCTCCCACCGCTTTGCGGCGGGCCCCTCCCTCTAGAGCCGAGGGCGGCTAGTCTTTCAGGAGTGACTGCTCTTTATGCTATTTGTGATGAAAGCTGTAATCAGTATTTCTGGAAATTGAGTGCCTGCATGAAGCGCTGTACGACTTCGGGATGGCCGGTGTGCTTGCCGGTGTCCTCGCTGAGCTTGCAGGTGTCGTTGTAGAAAGACCAGGATTCGGTGATTTTGGCGGCTATCAGCTTGATTACGATGTTCATGGGATGTACGCCGTCGAAGTCGTTTGTGAAGTGTGTCCCAATGCCGAAGGAAGGCTGGCAGTAGTCTACTGCGTAGCTTTGAATCTCGAGGGCATGGTCTACATCGAGCGCATTGCTGAATATCACCTGTTTGGTGCGCGGGTCAATGCCGAGGGAACGGTATTTGTCCACTATACGCATGAGCTGTTCCCGGTTGTCCCCGCTGTCGACCCTCAGGCCTTTGAAGAGGTTGGCGAAGTCTTCTGAGAAATTCAGGCTGAATATGTCCCAGCCGAAACTGTCGTAGAGGAAGGTACCGAGAGCCCCCCTGAAAGTATTGCGCCAGCAGTCCATCGCTATGTGGTTGGCCATCTGGGGACCGTACATGCCTCCTATGGCGCAGATGAACTCGTGTGCCATGGTGCCTACGGGGATGAGGTCGTATTTCATGGCCAGATAGACATTGCTCGTCCCGACGAACCGCCCGGGCCACTCACGGCTGAGCGCGCAGTCCTTCATAGCCCTTACGACTGTATCCTCAGCCTCGAAAGATGCCCTGCGGCGGGTACCGAAGTCGCTATAGACGCAACCGGCCCCGAGCAGACGCTCGGCCTTGCGGTAGGTCTTGTCATAGTATGCTTTGTAGTCGAATTTACGGCATTCACCCGTGAACATGTAGTATAGCTCGGAGATGATGGCCAGGATTTTAACCTCCAGCAGTATGGTGTCTGCCCAGCTGCCTTCTATGTCTATTTCGAGATGGCCCGCCTCATCCTGCCTTACCCGCACCCACCGGTGGTCGAAGCGATAACCCTTCAGGTAGTTGTAGAACCATCCGGGAATATAACTGCATCTGCAGCGCATGAAATCTATCTCCTCCTGAGTGATGACGACATCCTCCAGAGCGGTAAGCTGTCTGGTCAGTTCCTCAGCGAAGCCGGCCGGATAGATGGTGTCGTCGCGGTCAGTGAATGAGTATTTTACCTGAGCTCTCGGAAAGTTGTCGATGACCGCGCAGCACATCGTGAACTTATACAGGTCGTCATCGGTGAAGTGGGTTATTATCTGTCTCATAGCGCTGTTTTTCATCTTTGTGTGGACAAAGATACGATGATTTCTCCAAGTTTGAGTATCTTTGCAGCCTCAAAATTCGACCGATATGAAAAAATGGCTCAGACAATTCGCATCGGAGGACTGGATCATCGTCATTGCCGGGGCGGTCATACTCGTCCTTGCTGCCATATTCCCTTCTTCGATGCCTCAAATGCCCAAGTCCATAGGCACCGCTGACAACTGGCTCTCGGCCACGTACATGTTCATTTTCATACTGATTCTGACTTATGCTACTGCTGCAGCACTCCGCCGTCCGCTCAAGGGCATTTTCCTGTCGTTGCTGGTGATATTCCTTCTGACATTCGGAGCGCAGCTGCTGGCCGCCGTTCCGTTTTTCAAGGAACTCGGACTGGAACCGGTATTCTTCTCGGTCATCCTCGGCCTGCTGATAAGCAACACCGTAGGTGTGCCGCAGTGGATGAAGGCCGCCATTCAAAGCGAGTTCTATATCAAGATAGGTATCATCTGCCTCGGTTCCACGATTCTGTTCAAAGAGGTCCTCGAGTCGGGGGCTTACGGGTTGGCCCAGTCGCTGATTGTGGTATTCACGGTATGGTATTTCGCATTCTGGATCTGCAGGAAGATGAAGATTGACCCGGAAATGGGAACGATGCTCTCTTCGGCTGTATCCATCTGCGGCGTGTCTGCTGCCATCGCTACCTGCGGAGTCATAAAGGGGGACAATAAAAAGCTCTCCTATATCATATCGCTGGTACTGATCATCGCCATTCCGATGATGTATCTGTTGCCCTGGCTTTCCAATATGATGGGACTCAGTGAAGAAGTGGCCGGTGCATGGCTCGGGGGCACGATTGACACCACCGGTGCGGTAGCTGCCTCCGGGACTCTGATAGGGGAGACAGCGGCAAAGACCGCCGTCATTGTCAAATCATCGCAGAACGTCCTGCTCGGAGTGGCAGCCTTCGTCATATCCCTGCTCTGGTCCTATAGGGGCACTCCTTCCGGTCAGCATGAAAAGGTTACGGCAAGGGTTATCTGGGACCGTTTCCCCAAGTTCGTGGTAGGATTCATACTGGCCTCCATAGTATTCAGTTTCTGTATGGACGAGGCAACTGCAAAGACAGTCGGAACAGTCACCAAAGGCTTCCAGAATACCCTTTTCAGTATAGCGTTTGTCTGTATCGGCCTCGAGACCCGCTTCAAGGACATATTCGGCAAAGAGAACAGACGGCCGCTCTATGCCTTTCTCATAGCCCAGAGTTTCAACATCGTTGTCACTCTGTTGGTGGCCCTGCTGATGTTCGGTGTGCTCAAGCCTGCATTGTGACACTACGTTACATTTGCAGGCAGGGGCCTGACCAAAACAAAAAGAAGCAGTCACATATCTGTAACTGCTTCTTTTTCAGTGGGAGCAGAGGGAGTCGAACCCCCGACCCTCTGCTTGTAAGGCAGACGCTCTAAACCAACTGAGCTATGCTCCCTTGCTTTTGCGGATGCAAATATAGAGCATGTTTTTCAATCTGCCAAAAAAAAATTCAATTTTTTGTTCAAATTTTATTCTACATCGATGAGTGTATATCGTATTTCTCTATGAGTCTGCTGATTTCAGGGTCAAGATTTCCTCTGAAAGAAAGAGAAGGATCAAGCCTTACAGAGTGGATGAAGTATTCGACGGCCTTTCTCTCGTTTCCGTTGCGTGAGTGAATGATGGCCATAAGATAGTTCCGTTTGCCTGATACGGGAAGTTCTTCGAGAATCCGCATAGCGGAGGCATTGTAATCCATGGCCAGGAATGCAAGTGCGCAGTTCAGGTCACGGTATGGGCTCAGGTACAGTATGGCCTTTTTGAAATCCCTGTCCATTATTGCCTGCAGGCCGGTGCGGTACAGTGTATCCTTTACTGTGATGCTGACCGAATCATTTACTGTGGTGATGTACCTTTCCGTATTGTCGGCCAGAGTGGCGAAAGAGGATATATAGAATGTCAGGGGAGGGGAGGGCGGTAGGCTGTACTTTTCCTCTCCGTCGTAGAAGATGCTTCCGCCTATGTTCAGGACGATTTTCCGCATTCCTGATTTGGTCCTGATGTTCTGACTGTAACGGTAGATAATGTCCTGGCCGTCTCCGGTTATGACCGAATCTGTCCTTATACCGTCATGGGCAAGAGGGTCAGGGACGTATTTTGCATACATATCCGGCAGTCGTCCGAGACGTCTGTTGTTGCGTGCTATGGCGGAATGTTTGAGGTAATGTTCCCTTGCGTCCCTGAACGTGATGCCGTAAAGGCCTTTTACCCGTTCCGGATCCAGAGCCGATGAGTCGTTACGCAGTGCTGCCAGTGCAGGAATGTTTCTGTCAATGAAAGCCTCCAGCAATCCGGTATGAACGAGTTCTGACGAGTCTGTGATGATAGAGGCCAGGAATCTGTCGTACAATTCATATCCCCGTATCTGCCTTTCGCGGTATTTTTTTCCTGTAAAGCGCACTTCGTCCAGCTCCAGGGTGTCATCCGTGATTAAGGCAGTCGGTTTTAACCTTAACTGCCATAGTGGATTGAGCATTTCCCCAGGGACATTGACGTCGAAGGCTATCCTTATCATCCCGTTTCGCTCCGGGATGTTCTTGAACCTTGCGGTCACAACTACACCGGGCAGTTGCTCCGAAGTGTGGATTGCTCCTGAGGAATCGGCTACGGTCTTCATGAAAAAGGCCTTTTTACCGTCGGGGTCAATTACCTTTAAGGTATCCGTAACCGTTTCGTATGGCATGATGTAATTATAGGTGTCGCTGCCGTCAGACCACTCTCCTGCAGACACCGGAATGGAAAGCCGGGCATTCAGGCTGTCCCTCCCGATGACTCTGAAACTCTGCTTGACCTGGACGGCACATGAGCCAAGTGTAAGGGCTGTTGCTGCAGCTATAGCCCAGAATGAAGTCCTTTTCATGTCAGAAGCTATATAAAAGGTTGATATGAATGTCATTAGGTGCGATGAACGCTTTTATTCCCGAGTCAGTAAGCCTGCCACAGGCAGGACTGCTGTAACGACGGTAGCCGGTGCCTCCGACCCAAAGGCCGAGTCCGAATTCGATATTCAGATGTTTTGTCAGCATCAGGGCATAGCCTGCACTCAATCCCAGTCCGAAAGCATCCCCTTCAGATGAGGAGTCGGAGAAAATGCCTCCGGAGTTGTATCTGCTCCACTGTAGCCTGCTTCCACAGTACCATCCGGAATATACGAAGAAGGGCCAGTATCTGGCTCCAGCCGACAGGGAAAGTGTACGGTTCTGTATTCTTCCGGTTTTGTTGAGAGTGGTGGGGAAGGTGAAGGGGTTGTACCTTCCTTTTAAGGATACGCTCCAGTGCTGGTGGACCGAGACGCCTACCTCTGCGTTGAGTGTGAGGAAATCGGCATAGTCCAGAATGTTTGTAGCAATGCTCCATTTCTGTCCCATGGCCTGAGTGCTGCCTGTAAGCAGGAGCACTGCAATGACAATTTTTGTGACCTTGTGTTTCATTTGTGCTTTGTTTTTCCGGCTGTGGAAACAGAGGGGAAAAAGCATCCGACCCCTTCTTCCCACTTGAGCCGTCCCCGTTTGCTCTTTCCTTTCCCCTCTACGGGTGTCGGATGCGAGTGCAAAGATAAGTGCTTGATTTTGAATGAAAAAGCCACTTTTGTAAAAACCCTGTTCCGTAGGGCTTTTATAAAAAAAGGAAAAAATATAAATAATCCCGGCAGGGGCGTAAACTGCTGAGTGCCATTTTGGCAGAGACATGGAAATGGTATGCCTTTTGTTCGCCGGAGAGACAGAAAATACGTAAAATTAAAATCATATGACACAGCAAAAAGGAAAAATAGGGGTTACTACCGAGAATATTTTCCCCGTTATTAAAAAATTTCTTTATTCCGATCATGAGATATTCCTTCGTGAGATAGTGGCCAATGCAGTTGATGCCACTCAGAAGGTGAAGGCTCTGGCAAGTACAGGCGAGCTTAAAGGAGAGTTGGGAGATCTGACCGTAAGGATAGCTGCAGACGAGAAGAAGAATACCCTGACGGTTACTGACCGCGGTATAGGAATGACAGCTGAAGAGATAGACAAGTTTATCAACCAGATAGCCTTTTCAGGTGCAGGTGAATTCATTGAAAAGTATAAGGATGTCGCAGGAAATATCATAGGCCATTTCGGGTTGGGATTCTATTCTGCTTTCATGGTTTCCAAGAAGGTGGTGATAGAATCTCTTTCATGGAAGGAAGGTGCAAAGCCTGTAAGGTGGGAGTGCGAGGGTAATCCGGAA
>DVIL01000001.1 GCA_018711305.1 Candidatus Coprenecus stercorigallinarum | reverse complement strand
TGCCTTGCACCTATCTCCAAGGTGCTCAACGAGGTCTTCGGTATCAAGAGGGGTCTGATGACCACAGTTCACGCTGCAACAGCTACCCAGAAGACCGTTGACGGTCCTTCGAAGAAAGACTGGAGAGGCGGCCGCGGTATCCTCGAGAACATCATCCCTTCATCCACAGGTGCAGCCAAGGCTGTCGGCAAGGTGCTCCCTGAGCTCAACGGCAAGCTGACCGGCATGTCCATGAGGGTTCCCACCTCCGACGTTTCCGTAGTAGACCTGACGGTGGAGCTTGAGAAGCCCACCACTTACGAGGAGATCTGCAAGGCCATGAAGACCGCTTCTGAAGGCGAACTCAAGGGTATCCTCGGATATACCGACGAGTCAGTGGTATCCACCGACTTCCGCGGTGACTCCCGTACTTCCATCTTCGACGCAAAGGCCGGTATCCAGCTCGATCCTACCTTCGTAAAGGTGGTTTCCTGGTATGACAACGAGTGGGGCTATTCCAACAAGGTTCTTGAGATGGCCCGCTACATCGCCCGCAACTAATCATCACACCTTACATAAATATGATTCCGGCAGATCAGGACGGTCTGCCGGAATTTTTTTACTGTCTCTCCTGAGGGTTGTGTCTGTGACGCGGCAGTTTGGGAAACATCTTGCGGAAACGTGTCATCTGGAGCGTGATGCTGCCTCCGGCAATGACGAGGGTCACTGCAATGAGTATGAGGACAATTCCCATGGCTTCACGCGGTGTCATGCGTTCTCCGAAGATGGTGATTCCGAATATGATCGCCGTAACCGGCTCGAGTGCGCCGAGAATGGCGGTGGGGGTGGAGCCGATGTACTGTATGGCGCTGGTCGTGCAGAGGAATGAGATGGCTGTAGGGAAAATGGCGAGGGCCACAACATTTCCCCAGAGGTACCATTTGGACGGTACGGTGAGCTCGACACCGGTCAGCAGTCTGAAAATGAAAAGTGATACGCCGAACAGCAGGACGTAGAATGTTACTGTAAGGGTTGCTGTGTTTTTCAGAGTAGTCTGGTTGATGCCTACAATATATATTGCGTAGGTCAGTGCAGAGAGCAGTGCCAGGATAGTGCCGGTGAGGCTCAGTGTGGTCCCGTCTCCCCCCTTGTAAAGCATGGCAATGCCGCCGAGGGCCATTATCAGGCAGATACCTGTCTGGATGGTCAGTTTTTCCTTGAATACCAGAGACATGATGAGTGCCACCATTATGGGGTATACGAATAGTATGGTGGATGCGATGCCGGCCTCCATGAAATTGTAGCTTTGGAACAGGGTCAGTGACGATATGGCTACAAGCAGGCCCATAACCACAAGGGTAAGGGCTTCCTTGCGGTTGACCCTGAAGGACCTTCCGCGTGCCCTGATCATTACCGCGAGGATAGGGAGGGCAAAGAGGTATCTGAAGAACAGGACGGATTCGGGATTCATCCCTCCACTGTACAGTGGCAGGGCGAAAAGGGGGTTCATGCCGTATGTCGCGGCAGCTATGGCTCCTAAAATATATCCTTTTGTTTTAGTGTTCATGGACGGAGTTTTAAATTTCCCGCAAATGTAGTCAAATGTAGTTAATTCTTATATTTGGATAATAGTAACCTATTTCATATTTTTGCAGATTATGTTTATTAACCGAGTAAGTAAAGTATGGCAGAACAGCAGAACATTCAGCAGCCCCAGGCTCAGACAGAAGACATGCAGGAACAGGAGATAGACCTGATAGCGTTGTTCAAGCGCTTGTGGAAGAAGAAGAAATTCATTCTATATGTGACCCTCGGGTTCATGGTTTTCGGACTTCTCGTAGCCTTTCTTTCGCCGAAGCGGTATACGGCATCGACGATATTTGTACCCCAGACATCCCAGCAGGGAGTCAGTTCGTCCATGTCATCGCTTGCGGCCCTTGCCGGTATCAATATCGGCAGCATGAACGGCAGCGAGTCCCTCTCTCCGGCTGTGTATCCGCAGCTTCTGTCCAATGTGGATTTTCTCAAGGAACTGATGTACACTCCTATAAAGTTCGAGGAGTGGCCGGAAAAGGTTACTCTGTTCGACTACTATACGAATGAGGAATACAACAAGCCCTCTCTTGCCGGCACGATTATGAAATATACCATAGGTCTGCCCGGCGTCATTATCCATGCGATAAAGGGAGAACCTGTGCAGGATTCGTCAGCCATCATGGAATCGGGCCTTCCCGTATTCACGAAAGATGAATATGCCTGCAAAGGTATCGTGGAGAAGCTTATAAAGATAGAGATCAATGACAAGGACGGCTATGTGCAGCTTTCCGTCGATATGCCTGAGCCGGTAGCTGCAGCGGAAGTGGCCACTGCCGCCTTCAATCTCCTCGAGAAGTACATTACGGAATACAAGATAGAAAAGGCCAAGGCGACCCTGGACTATGTCAATGACCGGTTTGCCGAGGCCAAGGCCGATTTCGAACACAAGCAGCAGGAGTATGCCCGTTTCAAGGATGCCAACAGGATGCTGACGACAGCTACTTCGATGATTATGCAGGACAGGCTCGAACAGGAGTACAATCTGTCCAATACAATCTACACCGAGCTGGCAAGACAGAAGACCCAGGTCGAGCTCCAGGTAAAGGAGAATACCCCCGTACTTTCAGTAGTACAGCCGATAGTGGTGCCTTTTGAGAAATCCAAACCCAAGAGGGCTGTCATCCTGATAGCTTTTACATTCCTCGGAGGATGCATAGGCTGTGCGTCCGTGTTCGGTCTGGACTTTATCAGGCACCAGGGTTCTTCCTGGCCGCGCAGGTGGAAGACAGAGGAAGAGGAGAATGAAGACAAACAGCCCGGGGAGGAGCTTGCATAATGGCGTGGTTCAAGCGGCAGAGTCTCGACAAGGGACTGGAAAAGACCAAGAAAGGTCTGTTTGACAAGCTCTCGAGAGCAATCGCCGGGAAGTCGAGGGTGGACGATGACGTGCTCGACGGCATAGAGGATGCCCTTATTGCTTCCGATGTGGGAGTGGACACCACCCTGAAGATTATAGATATGCTGGAGGAGAGAGTGGCCAGGGACAAATATCTGAATACGGCGGAACTCTACAGCATTCTAAAGGAGGAGATGATGTCCCTCCTCGAGGTGAAGGGCAAGGAGGATGCCCCTGTATTTGATTTCTCAAAGAAACCGTATGTGATAATGGTTGTCGGAGTGAACGGCGTAGGCAAGACGACTACGATCGGAAAGCTGGCGGCCAATCTGAAGGCATCCGGCAAGAAAGTGATGCTCGGTGCAGCCGATACGTTCCGGGCTGCGGCCGTGGACCAGCTCGTTATATGGAGTGACAGGGCGGG
>DVIL01000091.1 GCA_018711305.1 Candidatus Coprenecus stercorigallinarum | reverse complement strand
TGTGGCCGCCCGTGAAGCATCAGTCTACACAGCAATGACCATCTGCGAGTACTACAGGGCGATGGGACTGAAAGTCCTGCTTCTGGCCGACTCCACTTCCCGCTGGGCACAGGCCCTCAGGGAGATGAGTAACAGGATGGAAGAGCTGCCCGGTGCCGATGCATTCCCCGTGGACCTTTCATCCATCATATCCAACTTCTATGCACGCGCCGGCGCCGTAGTCCTCAACAACGGAGAGACCGGATCCGTGACATTCATAGGTACAGTATCCCCTGCAGGAGGTAACCTGAAAGAGCCTGTCACAGAATCCACCAAAAAAGCCGCCCGCTGCTTCTATGCCCTGTCCCAGAACCGTGCCGACAAAAAGCGTTATCCGGCAGTAGACCCTATCGACTCTTATTCCAAGTACCTCGAGTATCCTGAAATCATAGATTTCCTGCAGGAGAAGATATCTCCCAAGTGGGTGGATATGGTCCTTGAAGCAAAAAACCTCGTACTGAGAGGCAAGGAAGCTTTCGAGCAGATCAACATCCTCGGCGACGACGGAGTGCCGGTCAGCTACCACGAACGTTACTGGAAATCGGAGCTTATCGACTACATCATCCTGCAGCAGGACGCTTTCGACCGCGTCGATGCCTCTACCCCCATCGAGAGACAGGAGTTCATGCTTCAGAAAGTCCTGGACGTATGCCACGCAGAACATGACTTCGAGACATTCGAGGAATGCTCCGCATGGTACAAGGAGGTGATCAACCTCTTCCGCCAGATGAACTACTCGGAGTTCAAGAGCGCGGATTTCAACAGATACCTCGAACAGATCAACAAATACATGAGCCATGACAAATAAAGCATTTCAAAGAATATACACGCAACTCGAGGCCATAACAAAGGCCACCGTGTCCCTCAGGGCACAGGGTGTATCCAACGACGAACTGGCCACTGTAGCAGGCCGTCTGGCCCAGGTAGTGAAGATCAAGGACGACCTCGTCACCCTCCAGGTATATCAGGGGACCGAGGGCATTCCCACAGATGCCGAGGTGACATTTTTCGGAGAGCCTCCCGCACTGAATGTAAGTGAAGCCCTTGCCGGCCGTTTCTTCGATGCCTACGGCCATCCTATTGACGGCGGACCGGAAGTGGAGGGAGAGCGCCGCTTCATCGGAGGACCGTCTGTAAACCCCTACAAGAGAAAGCAGCCCTCCCAGCTGATTCCCACCGGAATCGCCGGCATCGACCTCAACAACACCCTTGTCTCAGGCCAGAAGATCCCATTCTTCGCAGACCCTGACCAGCCCTACAACCAGGTCATGGCAATGGTGGCCCTCCGCGCCGACGTGGACAAGATCATCCTCGGAGGCATGGGACTCTCGAACGACGACTACCTGTATTTCAAGAACATGTTCGAGAATGCAGGAGCCCTGCACAAGATCATCAGCTTTGTCAACACCACCGAGCAGCCTCCCGTCGAGCGTCTGCTTATTCCCGACATGGCCCTGACTGCCGCCGAGTATTTTGCCGTGGACAAGAACGAGAAGGTACTGGTTCTGCTGACCGACATGACCCTCTATGCCGATGCCCTGTCGATTGTAAGCAACCGTATGGACCAGATTCCTTCGAAAGACTCCATGCCTGGCTCATTGTACTCTGATCTGGCCAAGATTTACGAGAAAGCAGTACAGTTGCCTGCAGGAGGTTCCATTACCATCATCGCCGTAACCACACTGAATGACGGGGACATCACCCACGCCATCCCTGACAACACCGGATACATCACAGAGGGCCAGCTCTTCCTGCGTCAGGACAGCGATACCGGAAAGGTCATCGTGGACCCGTTCCGTTCCCTGTCCCGTCTTAAACAGCTGGTCATCGGCAAGAAGACCAGAGAGGACCACAACCAGGTGATGAACACCGCCGTCCGTCTTTACGCCGATGCAGCCAACGCCAAGACCAAGCTGGAAAACGGATTTGACCTCAGCGATTACGACAACCGCTGCCTGGCTTTTGCCAAGGACTACTCCAATCACCTGCTTGCCATCGATGTCAACATTTCCATTGAAGAAATGCTCGACACGGCGTGGATGCTTTTCGCACGCCACTTCACCAAGGCAGAGACAGGTATCAAGGAATCTCTGATACAGAAGTACTGGAAGGAAAATGATTAAATTCCAATATAACAAGACGTCACTCGGAGAGCTGGGCAAGCAGCTGAAGATCCGCACCCGGGCTCTGCCTACCTTGAAAAACAAGGAGGCGGCCCTGCGTCTGGAGGTCAAGAAGGCCAAAAGACGGTCGGACGAGCTGCTTGAGGAACTTTCGGCAGCACTGGAGAGGTACAGCTACCTGTCCGGGCTGTGGAACGAGTTCGAGCCCGGTCTTATCTCCGTGAAAGACGTCGAGCTGGTAACTGCAAAGTTCGCCGGAGTGAGGATTCCGGAGCTCAAGGATGTCATCTACGATGTCAAGGAGTTCAACCTCTTCCAGAAACCTTTGTGGTACAGCGAAGGCGTCAGGATACTCAAGGATCTGGCACGTCTCGGGATAGAATCAGAGATATGTTCGGAAAAAAGCCGCATACTGGATTTCTCCCGCAAGAAGACCACACAGAAAGTCAATCTGTACGAAAAGGTGCAGATTCCCGGATACAACGAGGCCATCCTGAAGATAAAGCGCTACCTGGAGGACGAGGAGAACCTGTCCAAAGCCTCCCAGAAAATAGTAAAGAACCGTCACGACATAGAAGCTGAGGAGGATGCACTATGATCACGAAAATGACTAAATACTCCATGATTCTCCTGTCGGGGGATCTGGAACGGTTTCTGGCCGGAGTTCAGGAACTCGGGATGGTGGACATCACCAGGTCTCTCACCGGCACTGACGGGGCCTCGAAGGAGATGACCTCCCTTATTGAGAGGTGCAAGGCCGCTGAAAGCACTATTGCGGCTGTAACTAAGGAACATCCGGAGATAGCTGCAGCCCCCGCCGCCGGTCTGGACGCGGAACAGCTCCTGAAGGCGGTCGAGGACAATGCAGCCCGCCGCAACGCCATTGCCTCCGAAATGGAAACGCTGGAGAAAGAATACCGTAATGCCCTGCCCTGGGGAGAATTCTCCCCCGAGGACATCGTCCGTCTGAGGACTGCAGGACTGACACCGCATTTTTACTGTGTCGGCAACAAGCTGTTTTCCCCTGAATGGGAGCAGCAATACCCTATGAGCGTACTTGCGCGTTCGGCAGGCAATACTTATTTCGTTGTAATCGGCGAACCGGGGGCAGAATACTCATTCCCCGTGTCCGACGAGGCGGCATTTCCATCCCGTCCTGCCTCACAGGTGATGAAGGACATATCCGCACTTAAGGCAGAAGACATGAAACTGTTGGAAGAAACAGCAGGATATGCTCCACTCTCCGGCCTTCTGCATGAACTCTCAGGAAAGACATTTGAACGGCTGGACCTGCATCTGGCCGAAACCTCTTCTCTGCTTGAAGGAGAGGGATGCATCAGCGTCGTGGAAGGCTTCGCCCCTACTGCCGACGATGCCCGGGTACAGGAGTTTCTGGACAACGGCCCGTGCACCGTATATTGGGAGGCCGAAGCGGCCAAGGGTGCTGACAATCCTCCTATCAAGTTGCGGAACAACTGGTTCGCCCGCCTCTTCGAGCCCGTCGGCGGCCTCTATGAGCTGCCCAACTACGATGAGCTGGACCTGACTCCGTTCTTCGCTCCGTTCTATATGCTCTTCTTCGGATTCTGCCTCGGTGATATGGGGTACGGACTGATACTGGTCATCACCGGTCTTGCTGTGGCGATGGCACTGCCCAAGTTCCGGGCTTATGGCAAACTGATTGTCTGGCTCGGGGTAGGTTCACTCATCATGCCGCTGTTTTCCGGTACGTTTTTCGGTATGAAACTGGCAGATATACTGCCTATGCCGGAAAATATCAAGGCTCTGTTCTTCTCTGACCTGAAGATGTTCTGGTTCGCGATTATCTTCGGATTGTTCCAGATAGTGTTCGCAAGGATGCTCAAGGCAATATTCGCTTTCACCAAGCGGCGTTGGGACGAGGCGCTGACCGAGGTCGGCTGGAGTCTGCTGATCGTGTGGGCCGCATGCGCCTACGCCGGTTCGCAGATGGGAACCAAGCTTCTGCCTCACGTCGTATCTCAGATTCTGGCCTTCGGAGGACTGATATTGGTGCTGTTCTTCAGCAAGCCGGCCAAGTTCTTCCTGCTGCGTCCGCTCAAGGGCATCGTATCCCTCTACGATATCACCAGCATTTTCGGCGACATGCTCTCGTACATCCGTCTGTTCGGACTGGGTACGACAGGCGGCATCCTCGCACTGGTGATCAACTCGATAGCCATGACTCTTTCAGGTATCCCCTACGTCGGCTGGCCGGTCACGGTGATATTCCTCATCTTCGGACATCTGGCTGTCATGGGGCTGTCCTGTCTCGGAGCTTTCGTACACCCTGTCCGTCTTACCTTCGTGGAGTTCTACAAGAATGTCGGTTTCGAAGGCGGCGGCAGGGCCTACAGACCGTTGAAATCATATAATATTAACAAATAAAAACACTTTGATCTTATGTCAACACCTTTGATTTTAGCTTACGTCGGAATGGCTGTAATGCTCACACTCTCCTGCATCGGCAGTGCCATAGGCGTGACTATGGCCGGTAATACAACAGTCGCAGGCCTCAAGAAGAAACCCGATATGTTCGGTAAGGCTATGCTCCTCGGCGTACTTCCCTCTACCCAGGGTCTGTACGGATTCGCTGCCTTCTTCTTGATGCTGAGCAGCCTCAACGGCATTGAAGATGCTTCTGGTGTCCTTACGATGAACCAGGGTCTCGCAATGTCCGCTGCAGGTATCGCCCTCGGCTTTGTAGGCCTTTGGTCAGCCATCAAGCAGGCCAGCCTCGTCAGCAACGGTATCAACGAGATGTCCAACGGACACGACGTATTCTCCCGTACCATGATTCTCGCCGTGTTCCCCGAGCTCTACGCGATTCTGGCCTTCGCCTGCGCGTTCCTCGCTCTGCCGTAGACGTTTCCGCTTAGGACCGACACAAAGATAACCTCCGAAAGGACCAGGCCCTCCCACCGCTTCGCGGCGGGCCCCTCCCTCTAGAGCCGAGGGCGGCTAGTCCTTTCGGAGGTTATCTTTGTGTCTACCGCTGATTAGTATCCAGCAGCTATTCGGCGGCGGGGGTACGGAAGTCGAGGAAGCCCTCGGGGAGATGCATGCCGGCTACGAGCAGGTGCTGTTCGCGGGCGATGCGGAGCATGTGCTTGCGGGCGGCAATGGCAGCCTCCTTGTCCATGTCATAGGTGGCGCAGATCTCAGGATGGTCGAGCTGGAGGGCCAGGCCGTGGATAATGTCACCCCAGATGAGAATGTCGCCCACACGGTATACCGTATGACCGGGAGTGTGGCCGACAGCGTAGAGGGATTCCACGTCACACGGCAGAATATCGCCGAACTCGAAGAGATGCAGGCGGTCGCTGTAGGCATTCATGGTCCGCACGGCCTGTGCATTCCGGTCTGCAGGCATGTTCATCCACGCATCGTACTCGGGTCTGGAGGCGTAGACCTCGGCATTGGGATACACCGGAGCCCCATCTGAATCCAGCATTCCGCCGATGTGGTCACCATGAAAATGCGTCAGATACAGATAGTCCACATCCGCCGGAGTAAGGCCTAGCGAATCCAGGCCGCGGCGTATGCCCCCGTCGGGCAGTCCGAGCCCGGTGTCGAACAGCAGCACCTTGCCGTCCTTGCGTACCAGAAAAGCGCTGATGGAAGAAGGTACGGCTTCCTTGAGACCGAGCGATGCCACAAGTTCAGGGGAAGCATCGGGGAAAAGAGTGAGGGACTGACCGGTGGCCTTGTCGCACAGCCAGATGATTTCAGTTTCAGATTTGCCTGAGGAGCATCCGCCTGCCAGCAATATCATTGCCGCAGCTGTGATTGTGATAATGTGTTTCATAGTAGAGAGTGTCTTTATTGTTTCTGCAAATTTACATTTTTCCGCCTTAAATGTAAATAGTATGCTATGCCGACCGTATCTGCCAATGCCCAGCCGATGGGTATGGACCACCATATACCGAGAACTCCGACGGAAGGAATGGCCGCCAGGACATAGGCAAGGGCGACACGGGTGCCGAGAGACAGTACTGTAAGTACGACGGACATGGCCGGCATACGGATGGCACGGTAGTAGCCGTACAGCAGGAAGAGTATGCCGATTCCGAAGTAGAAGGAGCCTTCCACGCGGAGGTACTGTACGCCTATCCTTATGATCTCCACTTCCTCTGCCCGTACGAAAACAAGCATCAGAGGCCTGGCCAGCAGGAAAACCAGCAGCGAGACAGCCAGCGAGAACAGCACCGATATCAGGAAAGCACTCCGTACTCCACGGCGTATCCGCGCGGATTTGCCGGCTCCGTAGTTCTGCGCCGTAAACGTAGAGAACGCATTGCCCAGTTCCTGCACAGGCATATAGGCGAACGAATCTATCTTCACGGCAGCCGCGAAAGCCGCCATCACGGCCGTACCGAAGGTATTGACCAGTCCCTGCACCATCAGTATTCCGAAATTCATGACCGACTGCTGCACGCAGGTCAGCGACGAGAACGAGGCTATCTCCCTCACCGAAGCTCCGTCCAGCTTCATATCCTCCCTCCTGACCCGCAGCTCGGGCCGTCTGTGCAGCACATAGACCATCAGCCCGAGTGCCGACACTCCCTGGGCCGCTACTGTCGCCAGCGCCGCACCGCCTACGCCCATATCGAAACCGATGATGAACAGAAGGTCCAGACCGATATTGAGGACCACCGACACACCCAGGAACCACAGCGGAGTGACCGAATCCCCTACGGCCCGAAGCAGAGCCGCATAGAAATTGTACAGGAACGTAAAGGGAATTCCTCCGAAGATAATCAGCAGGTACAGCCGCAGCATGTCATATATCTCCTCCGGCACCTGAAGCAGCCTCAGTATCGGGTCGATGAATACAAACGACACAAGGGTGAGTACCGCCGTCACACAGCCTATCAGCACCAGCGATACATAGATACTGCGCCTCAGCCCCGACATGTTTCCCGCCCCGAACTGCATGGAGAAGACCGTCCCGCTGCCCATGGCCAGACCTAACAGCACCGATATCAGAAACGTCATCAGACTATAGGCCGACCCTACCGCAGCCAATGCATCCGGACCTATGCAGCGTCCCACAATCAGAGTATCGGCGATATTATAGCACTGCTGCATCAGCGAGCCGAGCATCATCGGCAGGGTAAATCGCAGCAGCGTGGAAGTGATGCCGCCGACAGTAAGGTCTCCGGTACGGGTGGTCATCTACTGAAATTTGCGACCAAATATACACTAATTCAGCCAGCGGTGGATAATTTGCAGGCAAAAAAGAGGAGCTGTGTCCAAATATGCACACAGCCCCGTGATATTTATTCTTACAACAGCGCTGTTTTGATGCAGGCACTGCTGTCGATATCTCTCCTTCCTGAACATCTGTCATGCGGCGGACTGCGGCTTCACGCATCCGGTCGACAGAACGATGCGGTACTACAACTGATCAGGAGTAAGCCCCGTATTGAACTTCACGTCGGTGACATTGGCCTTTACAGTATCCCACTGGGGAAGAGGCATTGTCTGGCTCATGGGATACAGAATCCCGTATGCCGTTTTCTGATAATCTCCGTAAAACACTTCTTGGGTCTGTCCCTGTGAGGAGACTATAGACTTGACTTTAAGTCCTGTAGCCACATCGTAAAAATTGTAAACGACGGCACCTCTTTTTTCCTGCCTTACCTTGTAGGCATCACTGCCTTCCACACTCTCTATTCCCTCGAGTGTAAAGACATAGCCCTGTTCGGGACCGAGAATTTCAGGGAAAGGATATATGTCGCTCATGGCCTCTACCTGTTCAGGATCGGTAATTTCCTGCTCCATGGCACCTGCCGACACATTGATTTTCCCATCGCGGAGCACGATGCTGGAGGCCTGGTTGCCTCCCATAGTCTGGACAACAGAGAAACACTTCCGGCTGATAATACGCTTGGTGGTCGTAGCCATTGCCATACCCATGACATCCATCTCCACTGTCTCTGTCATATCGTCTATACCCTCCACAAGAGTGCGTCCTCCGATGGCATTGAGATAGTTCTCGAGCACGGACTCTACGGTCACATCGGCCGAAACCTCCTTGCGCTCTATAGGCTTACCCTCGAAGTCGAGTTCAACGACCACTCCGTCGGAATCGTAAGCTGCCAGAGCCGGTATCACGGAAGGATCTCCCACGCAGAACCAGTACATGTTGTCAGGGTCGAAGTACTTGGCCACTACCCTGCGGATATCGTCCATCGTCAGTGCATCCAGTTTCTGGAGATAGGTGGCATAATAGTCAGCGGGCAGACCGTAACGCTCGATGTTGTAGGCAAACTGGGCAATCTGGTCGGAAGATTCAAGGGAACGGGAGAAATCACCTGCATACATTGTCTTGAACTTCTTCAGATCATCCTCGGTATAGACCCCGTCCGTCATGTTCTGAAGTTCATAACGCATCTGTACGAAGGAACTGTCGGTAGCATTGCTGTTGACATCACCGAGGGCATAGAAAGTACCGGATACCTCGTCAGGACGGATGCTGGAATAAGCACCGTATGTCCAGCCGTGGGTCTCGCGGAGATTCCTGAACAGCTTGGCATCGAATCCGCCGCCTCCATAGATACCGTTGGCAATCTGCAGAGCCATCAGGTCCTCGGAATCCTGCGTAAGAGAGATGGGAGCCATCATACGGATGGTCGACTGCACGGCTCCATCCTTGGGCGAGAATACAACCTCGATGCCCTCGGGACGGTTGACGCCGGGATCCTCGAAGGCAATGACCTCACCTGCCTCCCATGAAGCCAGATATTTACTGCACAGAGCCTTGGCCTCCTTGAGCTTCATGTCTCCGACGATAATCATTATCGCACTGTTGGGGATGATGTACTTGTCATAGTACTCGCGACAGTCATCCGCTGTAATGTTGTTCACGGTAGCCTCAGTCATGATATCCCTGTAGGGATGTCCCTCGGGATATACCGTAGCCGCCTGAATGTTGGTGATGATGGATGAGGGCTGGCTGGATGAAAGCTGGAGGGCGCCGAGATACTGGTCACGCATCTTCTCTATCTCTTCCTGGGGGAAGGTAGGGTTGTAGAGCACATCCGTGAGGATGTCCATCATCCGGTCCGTGTATTTGGTCAGTGTGGTGAAACCGATGGAAGTGGAACCGGTGCGGAAGGAAGCCCCGAGAAAATCCACCTCGTTGTTGATCTGCTCGGCGGTACGGTTGGAAGTACCCTTGCTCCAGACCTCTCCGAAAAACTGGGACTCGCCGGCCTTGTCTCCTTCCACGAAGGGATCAATGATGAAATTTATACCCACACTTACCAGAGGACGGTCATGGTCTTCCACGAGGATGACACGGAGTCCGTTGTCAAGAGTGAATTTCTCGAAATTACCGAACTCCACTACGGGAGCGGGACCGGCCTCGGGCACCTTGGTTCTGTCTATCTGGGCGCTCGACTGGAAAACGGACAGCAGGGCGGCTGCAATTGTAATGGATAATATCTTTTTCATATCGCTGTTCTTGTCTTATGATTAGTTCTGTTTGGGAAGATAGTAAATGGATATCTTCTGGGTGGGATCAATGTACTTTTTGGCCACCTCGAGTACCTTCTCCTTGGTCAGGGAAGAGTAGTTCTCCATTGTCTCATTGACGAAGTTTGTATTCTTGAAATAGGTATAGGCAGTGGCAAGGCTTTCGGCGGTCTCCTCGATTGTGGAGTTGGACCTGGCCTGGGCCATTTCCACCATGTTCATCACCTTCTGGAACTCCTCGTCCGTCATACCGTTCTCCAACAGTCCGTAGACCTCGGCATCCACATCGGACTCCAGCACGGACAGATCCACTCCGTTAGGAATAGCCTGGATTACAAAGGCGCCCGGATGCTCAAAAGGCAGAATCATTCCGAGGGCCATCAGACCGGTCTTCTTGTTATCCACGATCCGGGCCTGGAAACGGGCGGAGTTGCCCTGAGAGAGGATGGCGTTGAACACATCCATTGCAAAGTAATCCTCCGTACCGTATGCAGGGGCGGGATAAGCCTCGATCAGCATGGGCATCTGTATGTTGTCATAGACGGTATCCTTGATGGGAGCAGTACGTTTAGGCTCCATATTCGGATCCGGACGGCGGGGTTCCACAGTACCTGCGGGTATATCGCCGAAATACTCCTCAATCCACTCCTTGGTCTGCTTGACATCGAAGTCACCGCAGATGGTCAGCACGGCATTGTTGGGTTTGTAGAACATGTCGTGGAAGTCCTGGAAGTCCTGGACGGATGCGTTACGGATATGTTCCTCGGAACCGAGTATGTCATGACTGTAAGGGTGCACTTTGAATGAGTTGGCCTGAATCTTTGTCATCACAGTACCATAAGGCTGGTTGTCGCGGGTCTGACCCATCTCCTGGCACACCACATTTTTCTGGGTATTGACACCTATGTCCTCAATCTTGGGATGCAGCATTCTCTCGGACTCGAGCCACATTCCGAGTTCCAGCTGGTTGGAGGGCAGCAGTTCGAAATAATAGGTGCGGTCCCACGAAGTGTTGGCGTTCAGCGAGCCGCCGGCTTCGGACACATAAGTGGCATACTCGCCGCGGCCTATATTCTCGGTTCCCTCGAACATCAGATGCTCGAAAAAGTGAGCGAAACCGGTGAGGTGGGGTTCCTCGTTCTTTGAGCCGACATGGTACATTACGGAGATTACGACATTGGGGGTCTTGTGGTTCTGGGAAAGAATCACATGAAGACCATTGTCGAGGTCGTACTCCTCGAATTTGATATTCTGTGCCGATGCGGCAAAAGGCAGCAGTACTGCCGTCAGAATAAGGCTTAAAATGCTTTTCTTCATACGTTGGTTAAAAATTGTTGTTAATGTTTTTATTATTTCCCTTCATATATCACTTTTCCATCCTTTAGCAGATACCTGTCCCCGGTACCCGGACATACAGCAACACCGTCCGCACCGAATTCAAGACGGTACCCGGCCCTGCTCATCCATCCGATCTGCCGTGACGGGTTGCCCACCACAAGGGCGTAAGGCGGTATATCGCCTACAACTACCGCACCGGCACCGACAAAGGCCCATTCACCGATATCATGGCCGCACACGACCGTAGCATTGGCCCCTATCGTAGCGCCTTCCCCTACCTTCGTGCTGAGATATTCCCCACGTCTGTTGACCGCACTGCGTGGATTCAGCACATTGGTGAACACGCAGGACGGGCCGAGGAAGACATCGTCTCCGCATACCACTCCTGTATATACTGACACATTGTTCTGCACCTTGACATTGCGGCCGAGGACCACTCCGGGGGATATGACCACGTTCTGTCCGATATTGCAGTCCGGACCGAGTACGGCACCGGTCATTATATGGGAGAAATGCCATATCCGGCACCCCTCTCCTATCGTACATCCGGGGTCTATCACAGCAGTTTCGTGCGCAAAATATTTCTTTTCTTCCATCTTCCTATTTTCTGAAAAATTCTTTCACCGCTCCAGCGATGCGCTCCTGCATACCTGAATCCAATTCAGTGTGCATAGGCAGCGACAGCACGCCTGAGGCCAGATACTCGGAAACGGGAAGCGACAGATCCGGTTTGAGGTAGGCTTTCTGACGGTGCAGGGGAAGCGGATAGTATATCATGGACGGAATACCGCAAGACGCCAGATGTTCTTTCAGAGCATCCCTGCGTCCGTCAGCCACCTTCAGAGTAAACTGATGATATACATGGGTACTGTAGGCAGATTCGGCCGGAAGTTCGATTCCGTCTACATCACCAAGCATTTCCCTGTACCTTGCCGCAGCCTCCTGCCTGGCCTGACAGTACTCCCCGAGATGACGGAGCTTGACTTCGAGAACAGCTGCCTGGATGGTATCAAGACGGGAATTGCAGCCCACCACATCGTGATGGTATTTTACCTGCTGGCCATGATTTGCCGTCATCCGTATCCGCCCGGCAAGTTCAGGGTCATCAGTGAAAACAGCACCGCCGTCACCGTAGCATCCGAGGTTTTTCGACGGGAAAAAAGAAGTGCAGCCTATATGTCCGATGGTTCCGGTGTGTCTGCAGCTTCCGTCCCTGAACCTGTAAACGGCTCCGAGGGACTGCGCATTGTCCTCAATTACATACAGACCGTGGGCTTGTGCAAACTCCATGATGGGGGCCATGTCGCAGCTCTGACCGAAAAGATGGACGGGTATAATGGCTCTGGTCCTGGGTGTCAGGGCCTTTTCTATGAAACGTATGTCCGTATTGAAAGTATCGCGGTCCACATCCACCATCACCGGAACAAGCCCGAGCAAGGCAATGACCTCAGCCGATGCCACATAGGTGAATGCAGGGACAATGACCTCATCCCCCGGTCTCAGGCCGAGGGCCATGAGCGATATCTGGAGGGCATCCGTACCGTTGCCGCAGGGAATGACATAAGCGGCTCCCGCATATTGTGCAAGAGCCGAGGCGAAACGTCCGACCGCCGGACCGTTGATAAAAGCAGAACTGTCGATGACCTCCGCTATGGCAGCATCAACTTCCGCCTTGATTTTCATGTACTGACCGTGAAGGTCTACCATCTGTATCCTCTGCCGCATCACTTCCCCACTCATTTTACCAGCCGAAAGGATGAGGAGCCAGAGGCAGTTTCGCCAAAGGATGATAATCACCCTTCAGGCCTATCGGCACAGCATTCCGTATTTGACTTACTATCTCTATGCAGGGACGGGCCTCGCTGATGCGGAATCCCTCTCCTGCAAGTATCTTCTCATAGCTTCTTGTATGCAGCTCTGTAAATCCCGCACTGAACTCGAACTCTTCCCCGTCAATCATGATTGTGCGGTAGGTACGTTTCTCTCCCTGAACCGCATTCTCCGGCAGATTGTCGGCGTTTATGCTCAGGAAGTAACGTACACGTGCCTTTTTCAGCCCCAAATAGCCTGCCACGCGGTCGTGGCTCTTGACATGTACTATGTTCTCGCTGACAGGACCGAAAATCCACTGCAGCATATCGTAAAAATGTACGCCTATGTTCGTGGCCACCCCACCGCTCTTGTGTTCGTCCCCTTTCCATGAGGCATAGTACCAGTTGCCCCTCGATGTTATATAAGTCAGATCCACATCATAGACTTTGTCTGCGGGCCCCTCGTCTATCTTTTTCTTGAGCGCAGCTATAGAATCGTGGAGACGGAGCTGGAGGATGTTGTATGCACAGTGTCCTGTCTCCTGCTCTATTTTCATAATTGCATCGATATTGTGCGGATTCAGGACAGCCGGTTTCTCGCAGATCACATCCGCACCGAGCCTGAGCCCGTACCGCATGTGGGCATCATGAAGATAGTTCGGGGTACATACCGAAAGAATCTCTATCTGCCGCCCGGTCCCCTTGAGCTTTGTACAGTGACGGTCGAAAAGTTCCTGTTCGGTAAAAAAAGCGGCATCCGGGAAGTAGCTGTCCATTATCCCGACACTGTCGAAACGGTCGTACGCCGCCTGGAGAATATTTCCTGTATCCTTGATCGCCCTCAGGTGCCTCGGAGCGATGTATCCGCCGACACCTATCAGCGCAAAATTCTTGGAAGGCATATAGTAATTTTACTTTTATCAAATCATACAAAGATAATAAAATTTACAGAACCATGACAACAATCAGACTAAAGTTCCGCCCGTCTACGGTGACAGGACATCCCGGTACCATCTATTACCAATTGTACCACAAGCAGATGACAAAAAGAATAAACACCAGGATACGCATCTTTCCGCATCAGTGGGACCCTGAGACCGGGCATATCCTTTCCGGAACACCGGAGAACAGGGTTCTGGAAGAAGTACGCAGGAAAATATACCGGGACATGAGGATGCTTGAGAATATAGCCTCGGGGATGGAAGCCTCCGGAAAGGAATTCTCACTGAACGAACTGGCAGAACGATTCAAGTCGGTGCATTCCGATGTCCACACCAGGTCATACGTAGAGGAAGATATCGCGTCCCTTACCTGCAACATGAAGCTCGGTACGGCCAACAACAGGCGGAAAGCACTCAGCAGCTTCCTCTCGTTCCTTGGACACAAGGACATTCCACTGACAGAATGGAGCGGCAGCCTGTTCTCGGAATATGCCGCCTGGCTAAGCAGACGCAAGGTCGCCCCAAACACTGTCTCTTTTTATATGAGAACCCTTCGTTCCGTTTATAACAAGGCTGTAAGGGAAGGACTTGTAGAGCAGAGCCATCCGTTCAGAAATGTCTATACCGGAATAGACAAGACACGCAAGAGAGCCGTCAGCGAAAACATAGTCCTGCGCATGATGCAGCTGGACCTGAGCCGGTCCCGTCCCCTGGAACTGACGCGCGACCTGTTTGTGTTCAGCTACTGCACAAGGGGAATGGCTTTCGTTGACATAGCAATGCTGCGCCACATGGACATAAGAGGAGACTGCATCCTGTATGCCCGAAAGAAAACAGGACAGATCATGAGGGTAAGGATCGAACCCTGCACAAAAAGCATACTTGACAAATACTCGAGACTTCATCCGGGTTCCCCGTACGTCTTTCCCCTCATCAAGTCAGAAGACAACAAGGATATCTACAGACAGTACCAGACCGCCCTCGGATACTACAACCGCAAACTGAAACGCCTTGGCCGCATGCTCGGGCTCGACACTCCCCTCACCTCCTATACGGCCCGCCACACCTGGGCCACATCCGCCCGGGACCACAACACACCCATTGCCGTCATCAGCTCCGGCATGGGGCACACTTCCGAACGCACCACACAGATTTACCTGGCAGGCATCAGCGACTCGATAATCGACCGGTTCAACCATCACATACTCGACCCGCTCAACAGGGCGGTAAAGAATATGTAAGGACACATTTTGCAAGAAACTTTAGATAGGACACAAATAATTACTTAGATTTGCAGTCTGACACTATGATAGCTGCAGCACAAAATACGACTTCCGAAACTCCAGTTCAATGGTTTGCCATGAGCGCGACTTTCCGCCGGGAAATCAAGGCCAGGGCCTTGCTTGAAGCCGCCGGGATAGAGTGCTTCATCCCCATGCGGTATATGCCTGTAACCAAACGTAACGGACATAAGGTCAAGGAACTGGTTCCAGCAGTACACAACCTTATCTTCGTGCGCGCCAGGAGGGAGGATATCCAGGTCATAAAGACCGATATCCCATATCTCCAGTGGCTTACCCGTCCATGCGACGGAAAGAATGTTCCGATCATAGTTCCTGACAACGAAATGGAACAGTTCATCAAAGTCACCAAAGACTGCAACGAACAGCTTGTATATCTCCGCCCGGATGAAATCGATCTGAAAAAAGGGACACCTGTACGCATACTCGGTGGTCCTTTCAACGGAGTATCCGGAACCTTCATAAAGGTCCGCGGACACCGCAGCCGCCGCGTCGTGGTCATGCTCCAGGGCATAATAGGCGTTGCGATGGCATAGGTGACTCCCGACCTGATCGAAGTGTTGGGGGAATAACCCCTTTACTCAGAAAATCAGCTCCGTCTCCTCAGGTGCACAGAGATCGCAGATGCCGCATGGCTTGCATTGCTCCTGGCCGAAGTAGGCGGAGAGGCGGCGGGAGCGGCAGGCTGACTGGGCGGCTGAGCGGTCGCTGACGGGAGAGATGTAGGTGTACATGGCATCGAGACGTTCCTTGAAGAGACGCTTGCGCTGCCCGTAATTCTTTTCGGAAAGGTACAGATTACTTGGTGTAAGCCTTTCGCCGGCAAAACAGATGAGAGGCGAACGGGCCTTCGGGATATATTTCAGGATTCCTGAACGGGAAAGGTTCAGGAGTTTCAGGCTGACCACACGGGACGGCTGCTGTATGACACGTGCGATATAATCCTCGTCGATTGAGACAAGGTGTGAGAACAGACCCGGGTAAATGCGCATAAGGGCCTTTACGAAAGTATCCATGGATGGGTCAGAGAGCTGGATGCGGTAAAGCTCGTCGCGGCTGACGATAAATGTAATGCGGGTAGGGTTGTCTATCTCGTCGGTAACACTCCAATACCCTGCTGTCTCGATGTACTTTATTGCATTGTATGCTGTTGCGGCATTCAGCCTGTACCTGCGCACGAAATCCATCAGGCTGAACTTATAGACCGCCCCTGCACCGTCCTCATAGGCAATATCGAAAAACCTGTACATCTTCTGGTATATGTCCGCAATGTAGTCCAGACCTGGGAACGTACTTTGATAGATGGCTTCCAGACGTCTGATATCTGTCTTGTTCCACAGCAGCACGGCCCATGAGCGCATCCCGTCGCGGCCCGCCCTGCCTGCCTCCTGATAATATGACTCCACCGCTTCCGGCACGTCAAAATGACAGACAAACCGTACGTCAGGCTTGTCGATTCCCATCCCGAAAGCATTGGTGGCAACGATTATCCTCAAATCCCCTTTCATCCATCTTTCCTGAACCGCACTCCGTTCCTCCTTGCTCAGTCCGGCATGATAGAATCCTGCATCCACCTTCTGCGAACACAGGAAGGATGCCACATCGCGTGTAGCCTTCCTCTCTCTCACATACACTATTCCCGTCCCCTGCACGGCACGGCTCAGCGAAAGCAGCGCCCCGTACTTGTCTTCCGTCTTCCGCACTATATATGACAGGTTCGGACGCTCGAAACCGGAACATATTATATTGTCCTTGCGGAAATGCAGCTTTTCCTCTATATCCCTTGCAACTGACGGTGTAGCAGTTGCTGTCAGAGCGATCACCGGCACTCCCGGCAGCAGCTCCCGGATATCGGCAATCTGGAGGTAGTCGGGCCTGAAGTCATAGCCCCACTGCGAGATGCAGTGCGCTTCATCGACCACCAGAAAATTCACCTGCATCTTCTGCACCCGCTTCCGGAAAATCTCGGTCCGCAGCCGCTCGGGAGAAAGGTAAAGGAACTTGTAATCGCCGTAGACGGCATTGTCCAGAGTGATGTCTATCTCCCTACGGGTCATTCCTGAATGCACTGCCAGGGCCTTGATGCCGCGGGCGCGGAGATTCTGCACCTGATCCCGGATAAGGGAGATAAGCGGGGACACTACGACAGCAAGGCCGTCCCGCATCATGGCCGGAAGCTGGAAGCACAGCGACTTTCCCCCTCCCGTCGGCAGGATGGCCAGCACGTCCTTTCCGTCCAGAGCGGAAGATATAATCTCCTCCTGCTTAGGGCGGAAAGACGTATATCCCCAATATTTTCTCAACATTTCTTTCACTTTTGCAAAGATAGTGAATATTTTGGCAAAATATTTGCATACGAGCGGTTGGACTTAAAGATTTTTACGGATACTGATTAAATAAATAAACCTAACAAAGTAACACAATGGCTAAAATCGATTTAACCAAGTACGGCATCACCGGGACGCCCGAAATTATCTACAACCCCTCTTACGAGGACCTCTTCAAAGCTGAGATGGATCCCTCTCTCACCGGTTATGAGAAAGGACAGCTGACAGAGCTCGGTGCCGTAAACGTAATGACCGGTATCTACACCGGACGCTCGCCTAAAGATAAATTTTTCGTAATGGACGAGACCTCCAAGGACACCGTATGGTGGACTTCGGACGCATACAAGAATGACAACAAGCCCGTGACCAAGGAGACCTGGAAAGTCCTCAAGGACCTCGCTTCCAAGGAGCTTTCCAACAAGAAGCTCTACGTGATGGATACCTTCTGCGGCGCCAACGAGAACACCCGCCAGAAGATCCGTTTCATCATGGAGGTGGCATGGCAGGCACACTTCGTAAAGAACATGTTCATCCGCCCCACCGAAGAGGAGCTGGCAAGTTACGGCGAGCCTGACTTCGTTGTCCTCAATGCCTCCAAGGCCAAGGTAGAGAACTACAAGGAACTAGGTCTGAACTCCGAGACAGCGGTAGTCTTCAACCTCACCGAGAAGATGCAGGTAATCCTGAACACCTGGTACGGCGGTGAGATGAAGAAGGGTATGTTCTCCTACATGAACTACCTCCTTCCTCTGCGCGGAATCGCTTCCATGCACTGCTCTGCCAACTGCGGCGAGGACGGCGACACAGCCATCTTCTTCGGTCTGTCCGGCACAGGCAAGACCACCCTTTCCACAGATCCCAAGCGCCGCCTGATCGGTGACGACGAGCACGGCTGGGACGACGACGGTATCTTCAACTTCGAGGGAGGCTGCTATGCCAAGGTAATCAACCTCTCCAAGGAGAACGAGCCCGACATCTACAACGCCATCCGTCGTAACGCTCTCCTCGAGAATGTGACTGTGGACGCCAACGGCAAGATTGACTTCGCCGATAAGAGTGTTACCGAAAACACCCGTGTATCCTACCCTATCTACCACATCAAGAATATAGTTAAGCCTGTATCGAAGGCCGGCCACGCCTCCAAGGTCATCTTCCTGACCGCCGATGCATTCGGAGTACTCCCTCCCGTTTCCAAGCTGACCCCCGAGCAGACCAAATACTACTTCCTGAGCGGCTTCACCGCCAAGCTCGCCGGAACAGAGCGCGGTATCACCGAGCCTACCCCCACCTTCTCCGCATGCTTCGGAGCAGCATTCCTCTCCCTGCATCCTACCAAGTACGGTGAGGAGCTCGTGAAGAGAATGGAGAAAGTAGGAGCTACCGCATATCTCGTGAACACCGGCTGGAACGGTACCGGCAAGCGTATCTCCATCAAGGATACCCGCGCCATCATCGACCGTATCCTCGACGGCAGCATGGACAAGGCAGAGACCACAACCATTCCTTACTTCAACCTTGCCATCCCTACCAAGCTCGACCAGGTGGACACCAACATCCTCGATCCCCGCAACACATACGCAAAGCCCGAGGACTGGGATGTTAAGGCTAAGGATCTCGCAGGCCGCTTCATCAAGAACTTCGAGAAGTTCACAGGCAATGAGGCAGGCAAGGCTCTCGTAGCTGCCGGTCCCAAGCTCTAATCCGATGCGTCATAACGGGCAAACTGCTGCGTTGCCTTCGGTATCATGGCTCAGTCATTTACAGAAGTAAACTCCTTCGCCCTGAACCTCGACGCCTTGCATTTTACCCATTCTGACACATCTCAGGTGGAAATGACACTATACTTTAAAATGATTCATAGAGGCTGTGCTGAGCGATTCCCAGCACAGCCTTTTATTTAAAAAGCCACTATACATTTTCGTTATATTTTAATTCATTGGTTTTCAAATCATTGTAAATTTAACAAAATGTAAGAAGACACTAAACTGCCCAAATTACGACTATTTTAAGGCCTCCTTACATTTTCCCATTTACTGAAGCATCTGATTATCATCGTCTTTCATCTCAACTAAAATGTATAGTGAGATTTTCAGAATGTTGAGCCCATGTATTTTTTATTGAAATGAGACGCGCAATGCATATCGCACTTTTTGTTCTGGGGGCCTTAGTGGCCGTATTTCTGATATTTCTGCTGACAGCCGTCATCACTGATTACCGTCCCGCCGGAAGGGAGGTATTGCAGGACCGCTCCGGCATTTCATCCGACACCACGGAGGTACTCCCCGACTCCCTCTCGGTTCTATGCTGGAACATCGGCTACGGCGGCCTCGGCGACGATATGGACTTTTTCTACGACGGCGGCACCCAGGTACGCACGTCCAGAGAGCGGACCCTGGCCAATATCGACGGCATCATAACGGAGATACGCCGCCACAATCCGGACATCATCCTCCTTCAGGAGGTGGACGAGTGCTCGAGGCGCACTTACCGCATCAACGAGGTGGAGATGCTGCGCGAGGCATTCCCCGACTATCACATTTTCTTAGGATACAACTACAAATCATTCTTTGTCCCCATCCCCCTGAAAGCCCCGATGGGAAAGGTCGCCAGCGGAGTTGTGCTGATGTCCCGTACTGCTCCGGAAGAAGTTGTGCGATGGCAGTATCCGTCCCGCTTTCCATGGCCCGTAAGTATGTTCAATCTGAAGCGATGCCTGCTTACAGCATCATTCCGTAAGGCAGACGGCGGGAGCATCATCATAGGCAATACCCATAATACAGCCTATGACACAGGCAACATGCGAACAGCTGAAACCGAATTTATCGGGGAAATGACCAAGAAGCTCAGATCCGGCGGCATCCCGTTCATAATAGGTGGAGACTGGAACCAGTATCCGCCGGCCTACACGCCGTCCCCGGATGAGGACAGCAACCCGCATTTCTCCACAGTACGCCTGGATGAAGACCTGCTCGGCGGTACCGGACGCATAATCTACGACAGACAGACCAAAACCCTCAGGCATCTCAATACCGTATTCGGTCCTGAATCAGTACTTACTGTCACCGACTATTTCTACGTGTCTCCTGACATCCGGGTGGATACGATGCAGGCCATCGACCTGCGCTTCCGCTATTCAGACCATCAGCCGGCAGTACTCAGGATAAAACTCTGAGTTCTGCCGGCTGACGGCTGTTTTTATTGTTCCTGTATTGGATCCTTCTATCTCAGGACGGCTCCGAACTGACTTGACAAGGCATTGAGGACACGTCCTACAACCTGTTCTACATATTTGTCCGTAAGAGTCTTGTCGTAATCCTGCAGAGTAAGGCTGATTGCATACTGTTTCTTGCCCTCAGGTATCTTGTCCCCTCTGTACACATCGAAGAGCACGACCTTTCGCAGAATCTTCTTTTCCGCCGAAAAGGCAGCCTTGCGTATATCAGCGAAAGACACATTCTCATCAAGCAGCAGTGCAAGGTCCCTTCTTACTTCGGGATACTGGGGCAGTTCTCGGTACACCACCTTACTTCTGAGGTACAGTTTGAGCAGTTGGTTCCAGTCGATCTCGGCTGCAAATACAGGCTGCTTTATATCAAACTGACGCAAGCGGGCCGGAGCCACGGTTCCGAGCATCAAAAGAGTCTTTCCGGAAGACGGTATTCTGTATGCCAGACCCTCTGAAAAGAGATCGGCAGGAGCAGCACCGTATTCCAGGCTGTTCAGGTCTACACCTAAACGCCGCAGCAACAGTTCTACATATCCTTTCAAGGCAAAGAAGTGTCCGGCTCCCACACTGTTTCTCCAGTACTGTGTTCCCTTGCCCACGATAAACATGGACAGGTGCATCCGCTCGCTGTATGAAGCGAGGTTGTTGACCGGATCCCCTTCCCCGGCCGGCTCATAGCGGTAGACATTACCCATCTCGAACAGTTTCAGATCGGTGGACTGGCGGTTAAGGTTGTGGGCGATAACCTCCAGACCGCTGAAAAGCAGGGTCTGCCTCATGGCATTGAGATCGGAGCTCAGCGGGTTTATAACCATGGGAAGATTTGCCTTGGGATAAGTCTTCAGGCCGTTATAGTAGTCCGCTCTGGTCAGGGAATTGTTCATGCACTCCATGAAACCGTTTGCGGCAAGCAGATCGCATGCCTTCACACGCACAGCCTCGGGGTCAGGATTGGGGGTATTGTCGTAGGACGATACTATATGCTCAGGCATTTCCACATTGTCGTAGCCATAGATACGGAGCACTTCCTCCACCACATCGCACTCCCTGTATACATCCACCTTGTAGGCAGGTACTGAGACCTCCGCTCCCTCCGCATCCGATGAAAGGATGCCGAAATCCATGTAGCCGAGTATCCTGAGTATGGTCTCCGCACCTATCTTCTTGCCTATGAGAGCTTCCATTCTGGCAAAATTGAGAGAGACCTTCTTCCGTCCAATCTTCTCAGGATATACTTCGCGGACCTTTCCCACCACCTTTGCGCCTGCAAGTTCCTGCATAAGCAACACAGCCCTTGCTGCCGCATAGGGAATCATCTCCGGATCCGCCCCTCTCTCATAGCGGAAAGACGCATCTGTTTTTATACCCAGCCTCTTGGATGTTCTCCGGATGGAAACGGGATCAAAATAAGCGCTCTCGAGGAATACCGATGTCGTGGATTCCGTGATCCCGGAGTCAAGGCCTCCGAAAATTCCTGCGATACACATCGGCTTCACGGTATCGCATATCATCAGGTCGCCGGATGACAGCGTACGCTCCACTCCGTCGAGGGTCACGAATTTGTCTCCTTCCGAGGCCCTGCGGACCACAACTTTTCCACCTTCGATCTTAGACGCATCAAAGGCATGGAGCGGCTGCCCGGTCTCCATAAGTATGAAATTTGTGATATCCACCACATTGCTGATAGGCCTGAGACCTACGGCAAGAAGTTTTTTCTGCAGCCAGTCGGGTGACGGCCCTATCTTGATATCTTTCAAGGTAACACCCATATACCGGGGAGCACCGTCACTGCTGAGCACTTCTACCGGGATGGACTCTCCTTCTCCGTCGCGGAAAGCCGAGACATCGGGAAGGGTAAGTTCCCCGCCAAGATTGTTGAACCTGAGCCATGCCGAAAAATCCCTGGCGACACCTATATGTGAGGCACCGTCCACCCGGTTGGGAGTAAGGCCGATGGTAAAAATCGTGTCTGTTCCGAGATGCAGATAGTCCTTGGCCTTTGTCCCCACTACCGCTTCCGGTTCGAGTACCATGATACCGTCATGGGAAGTACCTATGCCAAGTTCGTCCTCTGCGCAGATCATGCCATAGGACTCGGCACCTCTGATCTTTGACTTCTTTATCTTCACTGTGGATCCGTCGGGAGCAGGCAGACTGGTACCTACCGTTGCCAGAAGCACCTTCTGTCCTGCAGCGACATTGGGAGCGCCGCAGACCACCTGCATAAGCTCTCCTCCCTCGGAAATGCGCACTTTCGTTATATTGAGATGATCCGAATCCGGATGGGGTGCGCACTCCACCACCTCAGCCACAACTACTCCTTCAAGGCCTCCGGGGATATCCTCCACTGTTCTTATTTCCTCTACTTCCAGTCCGATGAATGTAAGGACCTGGGCCACTCTCTCAGGGGAGAGATCGAAAGAGACATACTCTTTCAGCCAATTGTAAGAAACTTCCATATCTCTAAAAATTGAACTCTAATCGAATAATGAATCTACGAATGCTTTTTTGTCAAATATCTGCAGGTCCTCGATACCTTCCCCTACTCCGATAAACTTGACCGGAATATTGAACTGATCGGCTATCCCGAGGACTACACCGCCCTTGGCCGTACCGTCCAGTTTGGTAACAGCAAGAGCCGTCACATCGGTTGCCTTAGTGAACTCACGGGCCTGGACGAATGCGTTCTGCCCTGTAGAGCCGTCGAGAACCAGCAAGACCTCATGAGGTGCGTCCGGAACGACTTTCCGCATGACATTCCTTATCTTGGTCAGCTCGTTCATAAGGTTGATCTTATTATGCAGACGTCCTGCCGTGTCGATCAGGACGACATCGATATCCTGTGCTACCGCCGACTTTACCGTATCATATGCGACTGAGGCCGGATCAGCCCCCATATTCTGCTTTACGATAGGAACTCCCGC
>DVIL01000090.1 GCA_018711305.1 Candidatus Coprenecus stercorigallinarum | reverse complement strand
CAACCCGGAAGACCTCATCCGCCTCTACAACGCCTGCGTACAGGGAGGTGCTGACCTGTCCATAGGCTCCAGATATGTCAAGGGCATTGCAGTGCGGGACTGGCCCCTGAGCCGCATCATGATCTCCTACGGAGCATCATTCTACGTCAGGACTGTACTCGGAATGAAAGTGTACGACTCCACGGCCGGCTTCGTGTGCTATAGCAGCAAGGTCCTCAGGACCATAGACCTCGACCGCGTACAGATGAAAGGCTACGGATTCCAGATAGAGATGAAGTACAATGCGTGGAAACTCGGCTTCCGCATAAAGGAAGTGCCCATCATTTTCACCGACCGCAAGGAAGGCAAATCCAAAATGAGCAGTTCCATATTCGGAGAGGCATTCCGCGGAGTCATTGCCCTGAGATTCAGAAAGATCACCCCCAACCCCGAAACAAAATGACAGCAATGGCCGGAAGCACTCTCATCCGGGACATCCGGATCGTCAGCGAAGGCAGCATCCGCGAGGGCAGCGTCCTGATTGAAAATGGTCTGATCTCTAAAATAATCCTGCGCTCTGAGCCGGGATATACCGATAAGGTGCGACAGGCCGAAGCCTCCGCCGGTGAGGTCATAGGGGACAATGAGGGAGCCCTCCTCCTTCCCGGCGTCATCGACGACCAGGTGCATTTCCGCGAGCCGGGAGCCACCGCCAAAGGCTGCATAGCCTCCGAAAGCGCGGCAGCAGTTCTCGGCGGCACCACCTCCTTCATGGACATGCCCAACAACAACCCTCCGGCCACCACCCTCGAAGCCCTCGAAGAAAAATACTCCACCGCAGCTCGGGACTCCTACGCCAACTACTCCTTTTATATAGGGGCCACCAATGACAATATCGGAGAGCTGCGCCGGGCCGACCCCGGCCGTATCTGCGGCATCAAGGTATTCATGGGCTCGTCCACCGGCAACATGCTCGTGGACTCGCAGGAAGCCCTGGAAGCTATATTTTCCCTTCCGGGCCGGCTCATCGCCACACACTGCGAGGATGAGGCCACCATCCGGGCCAATCTGACCGCCGCCCGCACCCGCTACGGGGACGATGCCATTCCATTCAGCGCCCATCCTCTGATCCGCAGCCGCGAAGCCTGCCTCCTATCCTCGTCCAAAGCCGTGGAAATGGCCAGAAAGCACGGCACACGACTGCACGTGCTCCACGTCAGCACCGCCGATGAGTTAGAGATGATCTCCGAGGCCAGGAAGACCTGTCCCGACATCAGCGCTGAAGTCTGTGTGCACTATCTATGGTTCGACGAGAGGGATTACGACAGATACGGCTCACTGATCAAGTGCAACCCGGCCATCAAGACTCCCGCCGACCGGGAGGCCGTCACCGCAGCTGTCCGCGAGGGACGGGTCCAGGCTGTGGCCACCGACCACGCCCCCCATCTGTATGCCGAGAAAATGCAGGATTACCTCCATGCCCCTTCCGGACTGCCCACCATACAGCACTCCCTCGTGATGATGCTCCAGCTCGCCAAGCGCGGCTGCTTCCCTATAGAGCAGGTGGTACGGATGATGTCCCACTCCCCGGCCGACCTCTTCCGCATCGACCGCCGCGGCTACATCCGCGAAGGATGGTGGGCCGATCTGGTCATCGTACGCCGCCGGCCCTGGACAGTCTCCAAGGACAATATAGCCTGCCGCTGCGGCTGGTCCCCTCTCGAAGGACAGACTTTCGACTGGGCTGTCACCGACACCTTCACAAACGGTACGCCTGTCGTCCGGGACGGCCGCCTGACCGGCCTGCGCAGCCCAGCCCGCCTGGAATTCGCCGCTTCTGTCTGAACGGATATATTTTATAAAGTTATCCTGAGCAGTGTCGTAGTGCCATCCTCACCGAATACGGAACTGCATATTACATTATCCTTGACATAGTGCGGGAACACCACATATTCCATTCCGTCATAGTTGAGAATCCATCCGTCATTGCCGTCATCATACACCTCTTCCTCCGTACGCCGGTTGTGAATCAGCCTCTTGCCTGTCTTAATATCGTAGACATCGTAAAAATATGCATTATCGCTGCGATAAGCATAACATACAAAAACGTATTGGCCGGCCATATACGATCCCATCTCATCCATATATTTTCCCTTTTCTTCATATTGTCCCACTGACACAGACAGATCTGCCGGCATCCTGTACCTGCCCTGCTCCAATTTAAGAAAAGGTCTCCAAACTCCCTCCTCATAGCAGTAGTAGGTATCCTCCGCACGGGGAAGGAACATCACCTCCGAGTTGAAAACGTATATCGGCTCAGCTACTATCAGCCCACGCTGTGAAGTCTGTGCCTGATTGAATATCGGCAGGGCAGATCCGATGACACTCAGATTGCGGTCCAGATAAAGCAGGGATGAGTCCCTTCTGAGGTGTGACATGATCGTCGCCACATAACTGCTGTCATCGAGAGGGACAATATCCGCCAACGAAGACGTCACGTCATTCCTTACCTCATCGATATAGTTGCCTTTCGCATCATAACGTATCACTTTGTTCTGAAAATCATAAATGATAATCTCGTCCCTGAAGCCATCGAACCGGAATGAAGGTACGATATATTCCCCGGGGCCCCTGCCCTTTCGGTCAAAGGAATAAAGCAGCCTCCCGTCCTCGGAAAAAACAGCGAGAATGTTATCCGCCGTCCTGCCATACAGCTTCCCGCCAGATTCCCCGAATATACGTATATCGTACAGACCCTCGCCCTTTAATTCCACCACTCTTATATCTTTTGCAATGACTTCAATGCCGGTATTGTCAGGCTTGGCGGCAATGCCTGATGCAATATCCAAAGTCACCATGCCGTCCCGGCTGCAGGATGCGGACAGAACTACGGCGACAGCCATCAGGAAACAGAACTTAACAGTTTTCATGGTTAATTGAATTTCAAAGCGGTTTGACAATATAAGTGGCAAATGAGAGCTCATCCTCCGATGTCAGCAACTGGAGATTAAGGCCCTCCTCCGAAACAAATGCCGTATACCGGAAAGACGCATCCATATCTTCAGAGATATCTGTCTCTCCTAAAATCCCAAAATCAGGTCCTACTATGATTACAGACAGATTCTTTGCCCTGTTGCTTAGATTGACACCCGGCATGGGAGTACTTTTCTCGACTATTCTATAATAAACATCTCTGTATCTGTCATATAGAATATTGGAATAAGTAGTGTTCTCCCGGAAATACTCTATCTCCTTTTCAGGTAACACATTTCTGGGCACCGTCTCTATACGGGAATGATACCTG
>DVIL01000089.1 GCA_018711305.1 Candidatus Coprenecus stercorigallinarum | reverse complement strand
TTGTAGTCGGTGTGCTCGCCGATAAGGTTGATTCTGCCGGCGGAGGCGTAGAATGTGCCATTGGCGCCGAAGCGTTTTACGAACTGTGCGTGAATTTTCTCTTTCATAAGTCAGTGTGTGTTTTTTTAATTATTGTTTTTTACGGATTTGATTTTCATGACTCCGTCACGGAGGCCGTTGGCGGAGGCCTTAAGAGTGATGCGTCCGGCCTTCTCCTTGCTCTGTACGATGACAGTGAGCATGCCGCCGAAGGCGCTCATCTCCGGGATGTGGAAGAGCTCCAGGCAGGTAGGGTCGCCGTTGGCCACTGCCCTGAACTCACCGGCACCGGAGACTTCGAAACGCACCTTGCGCGAGTCGAGCGGGCAGAGATTGCCGTCCTGGTCCACTATGCGGACGGTCACGTAGAGCAGGTCCTTGCCGTCGGCTGTGATGCTCTCCCGGGCCGGAATCAGCTCGAGCGCGTAAGGCTCTCCGGCGGTGCGGACGCTCTTCTGCAGGGCCTTGTTGCCCTCCCGGTCGTAGGCGACTACGGTGAGCTCTCCCGGTTCGTAGCGGACGTCATTCCACATCAGGCGGAAGCGGTGCTGGAGGGTGCTGTCGCATTTTTCCCTCATGCCCAGACTGCGTCCGTTGAGGAAAAGTTCGGCCTTGGGGTAGGATGTGTAGACATATACCGGAGTGACCTCTCCCTCACGGCCCTCCCAGTTCCAGTGGGGCAGGATGTGCAGGGTGGCGATATTCCTGTTCCACACGCTGCGGTAGAGCCAGTAGCGGTCTTTGGGGATGGAGGCGAGGTCTATAATGCCGAACATGGAGCTGTGGTTGGGCCAGGCGTCTGTGTCGTAGGGCGAAGGCTCTCCGAGGTAGTCGAAACCGGTCCAGACGAACTGTCCCATGGTCCAGGGGTAGTCCTCGGCGAGGGCCAGGTCGTCATCCGGGACGTTGGACCAGGAGCAGTACTCGAGGTCGTAGGAAGAGCTCTGGTGGTCGTCGTAGAGAGCGTCGTACTTTTTCCCGACGGGGAATTTGTACACGCCCCTGGAGCTGACTGTCGAAGAGGTCTCGCTGCCGAGCAGGACTTTCTGGGGCAGAGTCTCATAGCCTTCCACGTAGCGGTGGGCGCGGTAGTTGAATCCGGGCACGTCGAACACCGCTCCGAAACCGTTGTGCAGGATGGCGTCTATCTGGTCCATGCCGCAGGTGACAGGCCGGGTGGGATCTTCGCGGTGGCAGATGTCCTGCAGGAATTTAGCTACCTCATAGCCGCCGGGAGTCCATTGGGTGGGCACCTCGTTGCCGACGCTCCACATCACGACGGAGGGGTTGTTGCGGTAGTGGCGCAGCATGTTGACCATATCGCGTTCGGCCCATTCGTCAAAGTAGCGGTGATAGCCGTTGGCGCACTTGGCTACGTCCCACTCGTCGAAATTCTCCACCATGACCATGAAGCCCATCTCGTCGCAGAGTTGTATAAGCTCGGGTGCCGGCATGTTGTGAGTGGTGCGGATGGCGTCGCAGCCCATGTCCTTGAGCATGGTCAGCTGATGGCGCAGGGCCGAGACGTTGATTGCGGCTCCGAGGGGACCGAGGTCGTGGTGCAGGCAGACGCCCTGGAACTTGCGGTTCACCCCGTTGAGGTAGAAGCCGGTCTCCGGGCGTACTTCGATGCTGCGGATGCCGAATGTGGTGGAGTAGGTGTCCACAAGCTCGCGCTCTCCGCCGGCACTCTGGGTGTAGACGCGGGAGAATGCCGTGTAGAGGGTAGGGTTCTCCGGAGACCAGAGGGACGGCTGCTCCACGGTGACTTTCTGGTCGAGGACGGCCGTTCCGCCCTGGGCCAGGGGCTGGGAGGCTCCGGTGAGGCTCTCGATCGATGTCACCACACTGCCGGAGGCGTCCCTGATGTCGGTTATGAGGGCGACAATGTCCTCATTGGTAATGCCTTCTATCTCGGTGCGGATGTTGACCGACGCCTGCCTCATGGCAGGGTTGAGGTCTGTGGTGATGTAGGTTCCCCACACGGGGATGTGTACCTTCGAGGTTTCGATGAGCCAGACATTGCGGTAGAGTCCCGCTCCGGGATACCAGCGGGAGGACTCGGGACGGTTCTCGAGCCTGACCCTCAGTTCATTGTCCATCCCTTCCGGATTGAGGAACGGGGTGATGTCGCAGTAGAAGGAGTTGTAGCCGTAGGGCCAGAAGATGACTTCCTGCCCGTTGACATAGACCCGGGCCTCGCTCATGGCTCCGTCGAAGAGCAGGGTCACCTTCGTGCCCGGTGTGACGTTGAGAGTCCGTCGGTACCAGCCGACTCCGACGTAAGGCAGGCCACCGGTGCGGCCGGTCTTGACTGTGGCCGTCTCCTCTCCGTTCTGGATTATGGCTACTGTCTGGAGGTCATTGTCCCTGCTGAACGGCCCGAAGATGGCCCAGTCGTGTGGGATGGTGACATCCTCCCATACCTCGGAGGAGTCGCCCTTGTGGAACTGCCAGCCTTTGTCCAGCAGGACTGTGTTCCTGACCTCCTCCACCTGTCTCAGGTCCTTGGAGGCGGGACGCCGGTTGTTGAATATCAGAAATAGAATCAACAGGAGGGCCGTTATCGCCACAACCTGAAGAATGATCGTAAGAGTCCGTCTGTTGCTCATTGTCCTGTATTTTTAAACAGTGTCAGTTCTTGAATGCATCGAGAGCCTTGGTGGAACGGAAATTTTCGTCAAAAGCCCCTTTGCTGTAGCCTCCCCATGCCGGATTGGATTCGGGCTCCCAATAGAACACTCCTGCACAGGCTTGTCCGTCTCCGAGGGCGCGGGCCTTGGCTATCAGTTCACTTAGGAATGCGTAGCTTTCGTCCTCCTTGCTCCAGGTCATGCCGGCCTCTACGATCATTACCTGAATGCCGTATTTTTTCCAAAGGGCCAGGGCGTTGTCCAAAGTGGCTTCGGTAACTCTTTTGTATTCCCCTTCCTGATAGTCCTCTTCCACGTCATGGGCATAGTATTCCGGGTAGATGGACATTCCGATCATGTCCCATTCGGCTCCGTTTGCCTTCAGTCCGTCGAATATCCAGTTGTACAGTTCCGGGCGGTCACCGTGGTCCAGGTGCACTATGACCTTGGCGTCCGGGAAAATTTCCTTGACAGCATTGTAGCCTGCTGCGGTCATGGCGGCATAGTTGGCCATGCTTATGCTGGCCTTGCCTGTGTCCCAGAGCATTCCGTCCGAGGTCTCGTTGCCGACCTGCACCCATTCCGGGGTGATGCCTTCGTCTTTAAGCGCAGACAGGACATCCCGTGTGTGGTCTGCAATTGCCCCGCACAGCTCTTCCGTACTGTAGTCTTTCCATGCCTCGGGCTTGTTCTGTTTTCCGGGATCAGCCCACCAGTCGCTGTAGTGGAAGTTGATCATGATTCTCATGTCCAGATTCTTTGCCGTTTTAGCCTTGGCTACCACGTCTTCTTTTCCGCACCAGCCGTCGGATGGATTGACCCATACCCTGAAACGTACGGCATCGAACCCGAGTTCCTTCATCAGGGCAGTACATTCGCGCTCTTCTCCGGCAGAGTTGTAGAACCGGATGCCCTCGCTTGCCATTTCAGTGGCCCAGCCGATGTCCGCGCCCTTGGCAAAAGTGAGCTGATCCTGTCCTTCTGTATTTTTCCCGCTGTTGCTGCATGCGGCCGCCATCAGAAATGCTGCGGCCAGTGTGATGGAATGTAGAATGTTCCTCTTCATTTATTGTCCTTTTACGAAAATCATTCAAAGTTACGGACAATATTCGGAAAGTCCTACAAATGCCTGATGGATTTATAGTCCGTAAATAAGGTAGCCTGCGCCTCCTGCCGCGATTATAACCCATATCGGGTTGGCCTTGAAAAAAAACAGGGCTGCGAATGCTCCCGCAAACAAGGCCCAGCTCCACCAGTCGATGAAGTTGTATGGGGTGATCAGGACTATTGCCGCAGCCGCTATCATGCCGATGGTGACCGGCCTCATGATTTTCAGGACTGAGGCGAAATAGCGGTTGCTCCTGAATTTCTCGAAGAGGATGCATATCCACAGGACGATGAGGTAGGAGGGGAGGACCACCGCGAATGTCGCGGTAAGTGAGCCGAGGACGCTGACGGCCGGGCTGAATCCCATGGCGTGCGGGACGCTGTAGCCGATATAGGTGGCGCTGTTGATGCCTATAGGGCCGGGAGACATCTGGGAGATGGCGACGATGTCCGTGAATTCCTCGGGGGTGAGCCACTGGTGCACGGTCACCACCTGGTTCTGGATGAGGGACAGCATGGCATAGCCTCCGCCGAAGGTGAACGTACCTATAATAAAGAAAGTGATGAAGAGCTCCAGGAAAATCATCGGTTCACCTCCTTTTTGTCATTATCCCTGTCCTGCCGGCTGTATGCCATTATCAGCCCGCCCGCGATGGCTGTCACGATGATCCAGATGGGCGAGATCTTCAGGAATGCGATGAGGACGGTAGCTGCCACGGCGATGCTGCCGGTAATCCAGTTGAGGCGGTTCTGGACTGCCATGCGGAAGACCGGGGCGGCGATAAGGGCGACTACTGCCGGTCGGATGCCCTTGAATACAGCCTGGACGGTCTGGTTGTCCTTGAACGTGGTGAATACCGCCGCAACCAGCAATATTATAATAAAGGGAGGCATGACGCTGCCGATGGTCGCGACGATGCTGCCTTTTATCCCGGCGATGCGGTGTCCGACGAATATCGAGACGTTCACGGCAATCAATCCGGGTGCAGATTGGGCGATGGAGATGATATCCAGGAACTCTTCGGAGGAAATCCACTTGTTCTTGTATACTATCTCCCTCTCAATCAGCGGAATCATAGCTACTCCTCCACCTATGGTGAAGGCTCCTATCTTGGCGAATATTGAGAATAGTTTCCAATACATGATGCAAAGATTGAAAAATTTTTTTAAAAAAATTGCAGAAAAATTTGGTGGATTAAAAAATCGCCCATATATTTGCAGCCCGTTTGAGAAAAACGGATACCAAATGAAAGTTCTTTGATAGCATTGTACGAGTGAAAAAGGTAGAGGTTTATTAATATTAATAATCTCGTCAAAACCGGTCAGGACAAGCTGAAAGTATAAAAATATATACAATGAAGAGTTTGATCC
>DVIL01000088.1 GCA_018711305.1 Candidatus Coprenecus stercorigallinarum | reverse complement strand
GGCCCCGCTAAGTTCCTGATTTACGACAATCCTGACATTCTGTTCCACCTTCTGCGCAAATTCAGCTTTATCGGCGACATTCACCTGATTCATATACCTTTCAGTAACTGCTTTAACTACAGTAGAAATCTGTGTTCCCAACTGAGTACGGGCATTCAGGTCTGCGATAGTCCTGGCCATTTCCTGATCAGGGCTTGTACCGGATGCCGTCGCACGGAAATACTCCATGTCAGACATATCGGCAGGAGTATTGAAAGGCATGATGATCTCAGTCTTGCCGTCAACGGCTGCTTTCTTCTGTCCGCCGCACGAAGATACGGCCACCAACGCCGCAATGACGGCGAGAACCATAGGGAAATGTTTTGTTTTCATACACTTAAAGGTTTATTGTTTGAATTACAAATTTAATATCTTTTTCAAGACATGCAATAAAAATAGGAGTGCCGCAAAAATGTGACACTCCTACCCTGTTTTTTTACATCAGACTCAGATCTTGTCGTTGCTGCCGAGCACGTTGTTGATCTTGTGGATGTACAGCTGTTTCAGTTTGTCACGGGCAGGGCCGAGGTACTTCCTGGGATCGAACTCCTCAGGATGCTCTACCAGGACCTTGCGGATGGCTGCTGTCATAGCCAGACGTCCGTCACTGTCGATGTTTATCTTGCAGACTGCAGACTTGGCGGCCTCGCGGAGCTGGTCCTCGGGTATGCCTATAGAGTCTTTCAGATGTCCGCCGTAGTGGTTGATCTCAGCTACGATATCCTGGGGAACAGACGAAGATCCGTGCAGTACGATAGGGAATCCGGGAATGCGTTTTTCTATCTCGTGCAGGATGTCCAGACGTATCTCGGGCTTCTGTCCGGGTTTGAACTTGTAGGCACCGTGTGAAGTTCCGATAGAGATTGCAAGTGAGTCCACACCGGTCTTGCTTACGAAATCCTCCACTTCCTCAGGACGTGTGTATGTGTGGCTCTCCGCCTTGACATCATCTTCCACACCTGCGAGCACTCCGAGCTCTCCCTCTACGGTAACATCGTATTTGTGAGCGTACTCCACTACCTTGCGGGTAAGCTCTACATTTTCCTCGTAGGGCTTGGAAGAGCCGTCGATCATCACTGACGAGAAACCGTACTCGATGCAGCTCTTGCAGAGCTCGAAACTGTCACCGTGGTCAAGGTGCAGCACGATGGGTATATTGCAGCCCAGTTCCTTGGCATACTCCACGCCGCCCTGTGCCATATAACGGAGAATCGTCTGGTTGGCATATTTTCTCGCTCCGCTGGATACCTGCAGGATTACAGGTGATTTTGTCTCCACACAGGCCTGGATGATAGCCTGCATCTGTTCCATGTTGTTGAAGTTGAAGGCGGGAATGGCATATCCGCCGTTGATGGCCTTTTTGAAGAGCTCCCTGGAGTTCACAAGGCCGAGATCTTTGTAAGATACCATAATATAACTATCTTTAAAGTTAAATATTCTTGCTATCGTCACGCAAATTTAGATATTTTTGTAATATGAACAAAAAAGTAATCATTTTCTCAGCCCCCTCCGGAGCAGGCAAGAGCACAGTAGTCGGACACTTGCTGAAGACTTTCCCATTTCTGGAATTCTCCATCTCCGCCACCTCACGCTCTCCCCGCGGAAACGAAAAGGACGGAGTGGAATATTATTTTTTCTCGGCGGAGCAGTTCCGGGAACTCATCGCCAGGGACGCCTTTGTGGAATATGAAGAAGTATACCCGGGCTCGTTCTACGGCACACTCAGATCGGAAGTGGAAAGGATATGGGCAAAAGGGCACATCATACTCTTCGATATCGATGTCAGGGGCGGAGTCAACCTCAAGCGCATTTTCGGAGACAATGCCCTGTCGGTATTCGTAAAGCCGCCCTCCGTGGAGGAACTCCGGCGCAGGCTGATAGGACGAGGCACGGATTCGCCTGAAGCAATCGAACGGAGAGTCGCAAAGGCAGAGGAAGAGCTGGAATACGAACCGCAGTTCGACCGTGTCCTGGAAAATGACCGCCTCGACCGGACCCTCGCGGAGGCGGAGAATATTGTAAAATCCTTTGCGGTACAATGAAAAAAGCCCTGTACTTCGGCTCGTTCAATCCTGTCCATTACGGGCATGTCTCCATTGCGCGGTACGTTGCGGATATGGAGGAAACCGATGCCGTCATCATAATTCCTTCCCCGCACAACCCCTTCAAGGACACCTCCACCTTGGCAGATCCCCAGCTAAGGCTCAGACAGGTACGCACGGCCTTCGAAGGCATATCCCCGAAAATCACAGTAAGCGACATAGAATACAGACTCCAGGAACCTCTCTACACCATCAACACACTGAAGGCCCTCCAGGAAATTGACCGGCAGTCGGAATTCATCCTGCTTATCGGAGCCGACAACATCGCAGGCATCGAGAGATGGTACAAAGGCACTCAGATACTACAGGAATTCCCGGTATGGGTCTATCCCCGCAAGGGATATGACGGTGCTGCCCTATGCAAGGAATGTGCGGCCCGTACCGATGCAAGATGCGTGCGTTTCCTTGAAGGAGCGCCACTGCTGGACATATCCTCTACCCAGATCCGCAACCAACTCAACAAAAATCAGATACCATGAAAACCAGAACTATCTTAATCTCAGCCATGGCACTCCTCCTCGCCACGGTGTCAGCCACGTCCGCCAACGCGCAGAGACGTCAGATGCAAATGACAGACGAGCAGAAATACCTCGATGCCATGCACCGCAACATCACATCGGACAAGCTTTTCGGTTACGTAGAGCAGCTTTCGGACTCTACACTCGAAGGACGCCTCGCCGGTTCCCCGGGCATGGCCAAAGCCGTCTCCATAGTGGAAAACTACTTCAGGGAATGGGGTCTCAAACCGGCCGGAGACAACGGCTCCTACATTCAGGAATATTCCCATCCCTGCGTAGAGGTATTCCCCGGCAGTACCATGGAAATACTCTTCCCCGTCTACGGCCAGAAACGCAAGGACACCGTATGGATATCCAAATCCTACCCTTGGGCTGACGGCTGGTTCGCCGGAGGCATGACCGGAAACGGAGACGTCACGGCAGATATCGTATACGCCGGATTCGGAGTGACTGCCCCCGAGCTCGGATACGATGACTACGCAGGCATCGACGTCCGCGGCAAAATCGTCCTCGTAGAAGGCGAGACCCCCAACACCAGCCGTGACAACGATACCCTTGCCATGTGGTACAACCACACCCTGCACCAGACAAAACTCAACAACGCTGTAGCCCACGGTGCCATCGGACTGCTCTACATCTGGGTTCCCGGCCCCAATGCCCCCTACAATGAAGGCTTTGTCTACGCACATGTCACCGACACCGTAGTCAACGACATCTTCCGCGGCACCGGACGCACCTACGCCGAAACCGTAAAAAAGATCTACGAAACGAAAAAGCCGCAATCCTTCAACACCGGCAAGAAAGCCCACATCCGCATGAACGCCACGTACAACCCCGATGCCACCGGCAAGAACATAGTCGGCATCGTTGAAGGCAGCGACCCCGTCCTCAAGAATGAATACGTAATCATCTCCGCACATCTGGACCATCTCGGCATGATTCCCTATCACATAGCAGGAGCAAATGACAACAATGCATCCTCAGCGGCCCTGTTGGGAGCTGCCGAAGCTATTGCAAAGAGCCAGATCAAGCCAAAACGTACCATCGTATTCCTCAGCCTCGACGGAGAAGAGGCCGGACTGACAGGCAGCACCTACTATACTACGCACCCCATCTTCCCCAAGGAGAAAGTCAAGGCCGTAATAAACCTCGAGCAGGTGGGTGCAGGCGAGATGCTTTCAGCCAGCTATCCCTACAACTTCCCCGATCTTCCCAAATACACGGAACAGGCCAATGACAAATATGTACACCGCATCCTGTTCCAGCGCGAATCCCACTACGTCACCCGTCCGCGCACCGACGGTGTGGTATTCATGAAAGCAGGATATCCGGTTCTGGACATCAGGGCTGCCGGCGGCGGATACTACCACCACCCGAAAGACAACCCTTCCTCCATCAATCCTGAAATACTGCAGTCCGCCACCGAATGGCTCTACTGGACAGCAATCATGATTGCCGACGAATAAAAGAAAAAAAAAGAGGCTGTGCCAAATGCACAGCCTCTTGAATTATAATTCTTCTGTCGGAATTATTTCACTTCCTCAAAGTCTACATCCTTGACATTGTCATCACCGGAGTCAGAGTTGGAGCCGCTGTTGGAAGAGCTGCTGCCGGTCTGGCTGCCTGCTCCGGATGCACCGGCTGAAGGACCGGACTGGGCGGCACGGGCCATATCCTCGGAAGCGGCGTGCCATGCGTTGTTCAGAGCCTCGGTTGCACGGTCGATATCGGATATATTCTGCGATTTGTGAGCCTCCTTCAACTGTCCGAGAGCATTCTCGATAGCGCCCTTCTTGTCAGCGGGAATCTTGTCGCCATACTCCTTGAGGTTCTTCTCGCTCTGGAATATCATGGCATCCGCGGCGTTGATCTTGTCGATTTTCTCACGCTCGGCCTTGTCGGCAGCCTCATTGGCCTTGGCCTCGTCACGCATCCTCTTGATCTCGTCCTCGCTCAGACCGGATGAAGCCTCGATACGTATCTTCTGCTCCTTGCCGGTAGCCTTGTCCTTGGCGGACACGTTCAGTATACCGTTGGCATCGATATCGAATGTCACCTCAATCTGAGGCACTCCACGGGGAGCTGGGGTAATGCCGTCGAGATGGAAACGGCCGATGGTCTTGTTGTCACGGGCCATTGAACGCTCACCCTGCAGGACGTGGATCTCAACTGAAGGCTGGTTGTCGCTGGCAGTCGAGAACACTTCCGACTTACGTGTAGGAATGGTGGTATTGGCCTCTATCAGTTTGGTCATCACGCCTCCGAGGGTCTCGATACCGAGGGACAGAGGAGTTACGTCCAGCAGGAGGACATCCTTCACATCTCCGGCAAGCACACCACCCTGAATGGCTGCACCTACTGCTACTACCTCATCGGG
>DVIL01000087.1 GCA_018711305.1 Candidatus Coprenecus stercorigallinarum | reverse complement strand
CATCAGCTGCAACATCTGCGGAGGCAAGGGCTGCAACATCTGCAAGGGCACAGGCTGGCTCGAAATCATGGGCGCAGGCATGGTGGATCCCAACGTTCTCGAAGCCTGCGGTATAGATCCCAAGGTCTATTCCGGCTTCGCTTTCGGAATGGGCATCGAACGTATTGCCATGCTCAAATGGCAGGTCAAGGACCTGAGACTGTACTTCGAAAACGATGTACGCTTCCTCAGAGAGTTCGAGACATCCATCTGACACCATTCTTCATTGCTTCTATAAAAAATCCGGCGTCCCTGTCAGCAAGGGCGCCGGATTTTCATTTTATACCAGCCTGACTGCTACTGGAATATCCAGCGGAGGCTGAGCTGCATCATCCATGTGGAAGAGAGGCTGATGGAAGGTGAGAACTCACTGGTCAGACGCTCCAGACCATTGGTCATAAAGTTGTACACAGGTTTAGGGCTCTGTCCTGCTCCTCCTGCGGTATAGGAATTCTGGGCAATCCTGAGAATCGAGGTATTGTTGACAGACCAATAGTGACCCCAGTTCTGATTGAACAGATTGCCTATGTTCTCGATATCGAGACCTATCTGAAGGGTATGGCGCTGACCGTTCTTCTGATGGAAGTAGAAGTTCTGGTAGATACGCACGTCGAACTGGTGTGTCCAGGGAGCGACCAGACCGTTGCGCTCTGCATACTGACCCTTGCGGCTGCTGAGATACTTGCTGTTGTTGATGAAGTTCCAGAAGTCCTCGGCCTGTTCCTCTGCAGTATATACCCAATTTGCTCCATCGGGGGTATAATCTGCAAAAGTAAGTTCATCCTTGGAAGCGGGTACGTAGATAAGGTTATCCGCACCACCGTCACCTACGATATTGCTGGTGTAGGTATAGGAGTACCTGCCGCGGGGGCCGCCTTCATAGAAGATGCTTATACCTGTACCGAAGTTACGGGCATAATCTGCGGTATAGCTGAGAGAGGCGATCAGACGGTGAGGCATCACATAACCGGCATAACCGAGCTCCACGAAGTTCTGACCGTTGACAGTAGCTGCATTCTGCCATGCGGAGTAAACCTGGTCTCCCCAGCCGTCTCCGTAACTCAGGGCATTGCTGTAGGTATAGGCTATCATTCCGTCGAATCCGTAGAAGTTACGTTTCTCCGCCTTAGCAGTAACGGAATAGTAATGGCCGCCCTTCTTGGAGTTGTTGAGCAGATAGACCTCTTCAAGGTTGGACTGGTAGTACTCACCCCAGACATAACGGTTGTCGGCAAAATCATTGATATTGGAGTAAACAGGGTCCTTCAGACCGACATTGGTTATGGTCACAGGATTGATGTCGTAGTTGTACACACCCTCAACGGACAGCATGACGTCACCCGGAAGGATGTAGTCGAGAGCGAGGGAACTCTTCCACGTCTGGGGCATCTTGAGGTCAGGAGCCATCAGGGAGATGCTGGAGATGGCAGCAGCACCGGGTGTCACACCGTTAGGATAGATAGAGTTGAGCTGGTCTACCCTGTCGACCATGAAGGGAGGAAGAGGATTTCCGTCACCTGAAACCGCATTGTAAGTGGCCTGAAGCACTCCGGCGTCACCTGCCTGAGCCACGATCCATACAAATGGCAGACGTCCGGTAAAGAAGCCTGAACCTCCGCGGAGTACGAGGCTGCGGTCACCGAGGATGTCCCAGTTGAAGCCGATTCGGGGCGAGAACATCACTGTAGTGGCAGGGAGCTGAAGTGTGCTGTACTTGCCTCCGTTGCCGTTGTAGTCGGCAAAAGTGGCCGCGGATACCTGAGGATTCTCCATTATGCCGAGGTCGGGATAGATAGGCAGCTCCACACGCAGACCGTAAGTAAGTTTGAAACGGTTGAAGGACATCTCATTCTGCAGATAGAGCGACACCTGATGGAAGTCGAACTGAGGGAAAGCCTGAGACCAGTCATCGTTGAACGAATGGGTAATGGCGTACTGGTAAGGGTTGTCGAACAGAGTATTGTTGTTGATGGCGCTCATAAGGGCATCCTCTGTATCGAACTTGAAGGTGTAGTAACCTGCTCCGAACCTCTGGAAACCGTTCTTTGTCCTGTTCCACTCATACTGGACACCGGCTGTAAGCTGGTTGATGCCAAGGGAAGCGGTCACCTCATCGGTCACCGTGACAGTGTTTACATCCCTGAGGTTGCCGAGGGAGAAGAGTTCGGTACCGAAAGAGGTATAGATGTTATCGCCTACCACAAGATCCACGAAGGGGAACATACCGCCCTCTGTGCTGCGGGGCTCGTTCTGATGGGAATAGGTGGCACGGAGCACGTTGTTGACTTTTCCATCGAGGAAGCGGGAGTTGAGCTCGGCTACGATAGAGGAGTAGTTGTTCTCCTGGAAGTAACGGGCATTCTGGAAATACAAGGCCGTCATGGCTGTACGGCTGTTGATGGTGAAATTCCTGTCACCGAGACCGCTTGTAGATGTCGAAGGGGAGATAGGGCTCTTCGACTGGGTCATGTTGTAGCGGATATTGAGCTTATGGTTGTTATTGATGTTCCAGTCGATACGGGCAAGGAACTTGTAGGCGGGGCTGACTGTAGAGTATCCCTGATATGCTCCAGGATTGTAATTCCACTGATTGACGAGATAGTCTGAAAGAGCATTCATCACAGACTCTGAAGGACGGGCGATTCCGTCATTTCCGTCAGTATAGGGTGCGGATGCGGTCGCCGCACGACGCGAAGGACCGGGTTCTACATCCCTCTCCATCTCGAAGTTCAGGAAGAAGAAGAGCTTGTCCTTGATAATGGGACCGCCGACACGTGCTCCCACGAGGAGATGCTGCTCGGGATTGATGGTAAGTTCATTGCCCTCCACATATTTTCCTCTGAATTTTTCATTATAGAAATAGGAGTAGGCCGATGCTTCGAAGGTATTGTGGCCCGAGCGTGTCACAGCATTCATGGCTGCTCCGATAAATCCGCTCTGGCGTACATCGAAAGGAGTGACATTGACCGATATCTGCTCGATGGCATCCATCGAGATAGGCGAGCCGTTGGCAGGCATGGTTCCTCCGATACCGAAGGCATTGTTTGCAGCCGCACCGTCGATGGTGAAGTTGTTCTGACGGTAGGTACCTCCACCGATCTGGGGACCGTTGCCGCTGTCGTATGCCTGAGGGGTAAGTTTGATGATATCCTGGACATCACGGCTGATGACAGGTATACTGTTGATTGACTTGAGGTCGACTGAGGTCACAGCGCCGGCTCTGTCCGAACGCATGTTGGATGTGACGCTCTCGGCCACCACTACTACTTCATCGAGGTCCATAGACTCCTCCTGAAGAGCAGCATCTACTACAAAATTGTCTGCAAGTGCAACATTGATTCCAGTCACTTCCGTAATACTGAAGCCGAGCATCTCTACCCTTACAGTATAAGGCCCGCCTGGAAGAATGTTAAGAAGACGGTAGCTACCTTTCGAATCCGAAATCGTCCAGTACTGTGTTCCTGAAGGGACATGGACGGCTATCACAGTCGCGCCTGCGATATCGGCCCCGTTCTCGTCAGTAATCCTACCGCTGATTGATGAGGTTGTGACCTGAGCGGACACGGCAACAGCCGCAAAGACGCTCAAAACTGTCAATGCAATCTTTCTGATCGTACTTTTCATTGGTGTGATTGTAAATTGGTTTTAAAAATTTCCGCAAAAAAATTCAAAAAAATTTGCATATCCAAATTTTTGTCATGACATTTGCGTGACATTTCCGAAAGGGAATGTCGAAACGAGATTGTGGACAGATTTGACTGCTTGCAACCACACTAAAAAATGCTAAAATGAATCTTTCATACAGTTAGTGTTTTGTCAAATCTCTCCGAAACTCGTTCGGAAGAGATTTTTTTGTTTTATATACTTTTAACATTAACACCATGTCTTATTTTTTCACTTCAGAATCAGTTTCAGAAGGACATCCCGACAAAGTGGCGGACCAGATATCGGACGCCATCCTCGATGATTTTCTGCGCCAGGACCCCGAGGCCAAGGTGGCCTGCGAGACATTTGTAAGCACCGGACTTGCTGTGATATGCGGAGAAGTGCGCTCTGACCATGCATACGTGGACATACAGAATGTGGCACGCGGCGTAATAGAAAAGATAGGCTATACAAAAGCCGACTACATGTTCGATTCCAAGTCATGCGGCATACTTTCGGCACTGCACGAACAGTCTCCTGATATAAATAGAGGTGTGGTACGCGCCGAAGAGAAAGAACAGGGTGCAGGCGACCAGGGAATGATGTTCGGCTACGCCTGCAATGATACCGAGGAGTATATGCCCCTTCCGCTCACCCTTGCCCACATCACTCTGATAGAGCTGGCAAAGATCCGCAGGGAGAGCCCCTCCCCGATGCCATATCTCCGGCCGGACGCCAAATCCCAGTTCACCATCGAATACAGCGACGACCACCGTCCGCTGAGGGTACACACAATCGTAGTGTCCACACAGCACGATGATTTCCCCGCAGCTCCCGGAATGGTTCCCGGCACTCAGGAAAACGATGCGGCTATCCAGAACAGAATACGCGAGGACATCAGCAGAATTCTCATTCCGAGAGTCATCGCCCGCCTTCCTGAAAGAACCCGCAGACTCTTCGACGGCAATTTCATCCTCCATGTCAACCCTACCGGCAAATTCGTAATCGGAGGCCCTCACGGAGATACAGGACTGACCGGACGCAAGATCATCGTAGACACCTATGGAGGCAAGGGTGCACACGGCGGCGGAGCATTCTCAGGCAAGGATCCGAGCAAGGTAGACCGTTCGGCTGCATACGCGGCACGCTACATCGCCAAGAATTTGGTAGCGGCAGGAGTATCAGACGAGATTCTGATCCAGCTGGCATACGCCATAGGCATAGCCGAGCCTGTCAGCATCTTTGTCGACACCTATGGAAAGTCCAAGGTCAACATGAGCGACGGAGAGATAGCCGAGAAAATCCGCTCCATCTTCGACCTGCGTCCGGCTGCCATCATCCGGAAATTCGACTTGAAGAATCCTATCTACCAGCCGACAGCCGCATACGGACACTTCGGACGCGACCCCTACAGGCAGAAAGTGGAAATAGTGCGCGACGGCAAGACAGTGGAAAAGGAACTGCAGTTCTTCGGATGGGAGCTGCTCGATTCTGTCGACCTGGTCCGCAAGGAGTTCGGTCTGTAGGACTCAGATCTTACGGAGGACGAACGCCACACTTGCGTAAGAGATTCTTACTCCCGGCACGGTCCTGAGGACATCCCAGCATGCCTCTGCTGTCGCCCCGGTTGTCAGGACATCGTCCACTATGAGTATATGACGGCCGCTGAGCATTTCAGCGGCCTTCTTTTTATCTGCAAGGACAAATGCTCCGGATACGTTCTCCCATTTGGAACCGACCGAAATATGCGTCTGGGAAGTGCTGTACCTTATACGGCGCATTACACCGGTCAGGACAGGCACTTTTTCCTCCCCGAGACCTTCCGCTATACCACGGGCTATGGCCTCGGCCTGATTGTAACCGCGCTTCCACTTCCGCCGCCAGTGCAGCGGCACCGGTATGATCACATCCGGACGCGGATATTCTGCAGAACGCATCCGCTCTCCCAACATCCGCCCCAGCCACTTGCCAAGAGCGATATTGCCTTTGTACTTCAGCATGTGCAGAAGACGGCGGTAATCATTGTCCTTGGAATAATAGAACAGGGACACCACCCCCTCGAAATAGGTCCGTGCCCAGAGAATCTGCTCAGCAGGGTTGCCGCGCCAACTCCAGAAATATGTCAATGGCATGTCCTTCAGACACTCCTGACACACAAACCGTTCCTCAGTACCGAGGTATCCGCCGCATACGCCGCATTTCCTCGGCCATACCATATCCGCCAGCTCCTTCCAGCCCCTGCACCAGTCCATATCTCCCTCCGGCTGCTTCTAAGAAAGTCTGACAACGGTGATACCTGAACCGCCACGCTCTACGTGCTCGTCAGCAAAAGACACTACGCCCGGAGTAATACGCAGAAGTTTCCGGATCTCCTCTTTGAGGACCCCGGCCCCCTTGCCGTGCAGGATACTGACCTCAGACATGCCGACCATAAGGGCATCATCAATATAGCGTGTAACCGTAGGAATTGCTTCCTCGAGGTGCATGCCGCGGATATCTATTGATGGTTTGAAATTGAGCTTGCGCTCAGAAATGGAAGACGAGAGCGAGACACCTGACGTGACAGTCTTTGGTGACTTCACGGCTGAACGGAACTGATTGGCGGACAACGGAGTGAGCCTGGACACATCCACACGGGTCAGAATCTCGCCAACGGCCACAGTGGCTTTCCGTCCTGTAATCTGCACCACCTCCCCGCACATGCCCCCGTCCTCGAGGCGCACAAAGGTACCCGGCTGCAACGGCTGTGGCGAGGCTGTTTCCTGCAAAGCCGGCTTTGTATCATCGGAATCCGGAGAGACATTCTCTCCTGCTTCCCTGCGGGCTCTCCGTTCTTCCTGACGGCGCTTGCGCTCGATGATCTGCGCCATTTTACGCTCGATTTTCTCCTCGATTCCGGTCTTGGATGTGTCTTCAGCTATGTTACGGGCAAACTCACGCAGGTCTGCACGGACTTCCTGAGTACGCTCTTTCTCTGCCTGAGACTCCTTTATCTCACGTATCGTACGTTCAATCTGCCTGTTGGCCTGAGCCACTATCTCGGCTGCCTGTGCGCGGGCCTCATCCAGCACACTCTTGCGCAGGGCCTTGATCTCCGAAAGTTCCTTCTCGTACTTTTCCGTCATCGAATCCAGAGTACGGTCTGCAGCCTTGACACGAATAAGCCTTTCCTCTATTTCACGCCTGTTACGGGCAATCCTGCGCAGGTTCCTCTCCACCGCTACATAGTCTTTTCCGGCCCTTTCCTCAGCTCCCTTTACAATAGATTCCGGGAGACCTATCTTACGGGCCAGTTCAAAGGCAAACGAATTGCCGGGAAGGCCCATTTCCAGACGGAAAAGAGGCCGGATGTTCCGCACATCGAACAGCATGGCTCCGTTGATGATGCTTCCGCTGCGGTCGGCATAGAATTTAAGATTGGTATAATGCGTGGTTATCACTCCATAACAGCCTTTCTTCTCGAACTCGCTCAGTATCTCTTCCGCAATGGCACCTCCCGCCGCCGGCTCCGTACCGGAACCGAACTCATCGATCAGCACAAGCGAACGGTCATCTGCACGGGTGACTGCCTCCTTCATATTAAGCAGATGCGAGCTGTAGGTACTCAAATCGTTCTCTATCGACTGGTCGTCACCGATATCCACAAACATATCGTCGAAGACAGTAAGTTCTGAACTTTCGGAAGCCGGTATGAGGATCCCCCATTGGAACATATACTGCAACAGGCCTACAGTCTTGAGACACACAGACTTTCCTCCGGCATTAGGTCCGGATATCAGGAGTATGCGTTTTTGTGGTGTCAGCGTTATGTCCAAAGGGACTATCTCCTTGCCCTCTTTCTGCAGAGCTTCCTCCAAAAGCGGATGACGGGCCTTTCTCAGCAGAAGTTCCCCACGGTCCGAAAGCACCGGCTTACCGGCCCGGAAGCGGGATGATACCACTGCCTTCGCCATTATGAAATCGAGTTCACCCATAAACTTCTGCGACTCGATCACATCGTCGATATAAGGACGGAGGAAATCGGTAAAGGCGGTCAGTATCCTCAGGATCTCTCTCTGCTCCTGAAAATGCAGTTCGCGCAGCTGGTTGTTGAGTTCCACCACCTCCATAGGCTCGATGAAGGAAGTCTTGCCGGAAGCGGACTCGTCGTAAACTATGCCGGGAACTTTCTTCTTGTTGCCTGAAGCTACAGGTATCAGCATCTTGCCCTCCCTCACAGACACCGAAGCGTCGGATTCCGCCACTCCGTCTTCCTGGGCCTTGCGCAATATCGCCTGAATGCGTCTGGAGACTGCCCCCTCCTTGTCCCTGATAGCACGTCGCACTGCATACAGCTCGTCAGAGGCATTGTCCTTTACCTCCCCGAACCTGTCCAAGATGTCATCTATCCTGCGGAGTACCTCCGGAAATGCAATTACAGCCGAACTCATTTCCCTCAGCAAAGGATACTGCCCGTCGCGGCTGCCGCTGAAAAAATTGAGCACCTTGCGGAGAATATCGAGAGAAGACCGGAGCTGCACCAAAGATACCAGATCTATATGGGAGTACGGGCTCTTGAGGGGTACAAGAAATGATATGCAGTCCACAAATCCGGAAGACGGAAACGATGCCTCGAACATCAGTATGACCCTCATCTCGTCAGTCAGACCGAGACGTCTTTCTATCTCATCCGGCACTACGGACACCTGCTCTTCCATCGCCCTGTCCTTGGCATAGTCCGTAGAACAGCGTCCGGTGACAGCCTCGCGGATCTTGTCGAACCCGAGTTTCCCTTCTATTTTTACGACATTTGTCATCAGTTGTCTTTACGGTATGAATTCTCAATGGAAAGTTTGAGCTCGCTGATACTGGTGATGGTCTTCATCTCACCCCCACTTACGAAAGAGATGTTGCCTGTCTCCTCCGAAACCACCACTGCATCGGCATCAGTATCCTGAGTGATGCTTACCGCGGCTCTGTGACGCATGCCGTACTGTGGGGGGATATTGGGATTGTCCACTATGGGGAGGGTGCAGCGTGCAGCCACTATACGGTCTCCGTTTATGACCATGGCCCCGTCGTGGAGCGGAGTGTTTTTATAAAAGATATTCTCGATCAGACGTCTGTTGACCGCAGCGTCTATACGGTCTCCCGTCTCTGTGACAAACTCCAGGGAGGAGTTGTGCTGCAACACTATCAGGGCCCCGGTGCGGGTCTCCCCCATCCTGCGGCAGGCCTGGGCCACCTCGTCGAGGGATGTGGCCTGCATCTCCTTGTCATTCTTTCCAAGAAGCAGACGCGTGAAGAAATTGTTGCGGGACGAAGACAGGTACCTGCTCCCTATATGCAGGAGAAAGCGCCTTATCTCCGGCTGGAATATCACGATGAGAGCGATCACTCCTACTCCGAGGATCTGACCGAGTATTGAAGACAGCAGCTTCATATTCAACGCCTTCACCACCATCCAGGTGAGATAGATCAGAAGGATGCCGGTGAAGATGTTGAATACGGAAGTGCCGCGTATTATCCGCAACATCTGGTAGATCAAAAGACCTACCAGAATGATGTCGATAATATCGATTACGGATATGTTTATGAAATCAAACATTATTTAACCTCGAGGACTTCTCCTGCATCCTTTGCCACCACCTCTTTCCACTTATCGCTGTATCCGGGCTGGT